>JBPBQB010000281.1:0-61009 GCA_050954545.1 Janthinobacterium lividum
GCTGTTCCACGGCAGGCTATTGTAATCCGTGATTTTGCCGAAGTCGAACGTCTGGCTGATGCTGCACATGCCGATGCGATGCTTGAACACAATCCGGTGGCAATTGAAGCTATGCGAAGTGCAGTTACAAGGTATAAGCGGGCACTGGATGCAGCCGATTCTCTTGCCCCTGTGCCACGTATGCTTCGCAACGCGGAACTATACAAACATCGGGGCAACCAACTGGAAAAGGTGTATGCAACCCTTCGTTTACGCTATTTCGGCACAAGAAATCATTCTCAAATCGAGATGCTAATTCAGGTGCAGGACAAAGCGGTTGCAATGTATGATGCGGCTGAATCTGCATTTACTCGGGACGCAAGCATAATTAGGGAAAGAGACCGCATCACGCAAGACTAGATTGACGGAAGAAATCAGGAGCATACTCTAATTTTTGAGTGCTCTCTTGTAATAATAAGGAGTTTTTTATGTCAACAATTCAGCATCGTTTCTGCAATTTCTGCGGTGGACAAGTCACGCCGCAGGCTATCGTGTGCGTAGGGTGTGGCGGACAGATTGGGGACATCGTGAGTGTAAATCAGCCTGCATCGGCTGGGGCAATGGTGGTTATGGCCTTGCTCACGCTCGTTTTTCCAATCGTAGGTATCATCTTCGGACTAATGGGATTATGTCGTAAAGGGAAAGAGGGGCAAGGCGTAGCACTACTAATTGAAGGTTTGCTAGTCTCCACACTTTTCTACTTTGCTCTCATAGCTCACCATAGCTAAACACCAAAATGGAAATAGACCTTCCTGCAAACCTCTGATGTCAGCATCCACGCCTGCATTATGGCGACAGATGTTGTAGGAAATCAATGCGGCGTGTTGGAGAGCGAATGTACTAGATAGTCGTTTCGATGGTGAATAAAAAATTTGGAAATTAAAAAAGGCATCAGCACTTTTGTCATGTGGGGGGAGACCGAACAGAATTTGGTCTCAATTTACATCGAGTAGCGAGTCCAAATCCAGCAACATACTCTTACAGATGGCCGGACGGGGTGGGGCGGTGAGGAGGCTGAAACGGAGAAGCCAGTATCCCTTGAAAGCTGGTATTTACCGCCGCAGTTTTCTTTTCGTCGCAGCATATCAGTGGCAGGTAATTATGATAGCTGGTCATGCAGCAAATCAATTCCATAACTACTGGCCTAGGAACTACTTGGACAATCTTCTAAGTGTCACGGCCTTCGTGACAAGAAAAAATAGCGGCTGGCCGTCATAGCCTAGCCGCCACTCATGGTCATGTCTGTGGATGATGAGCCGTACTGACCTCCACTTTGACCTTTATCAGCACTGTGTAGGAACGCTTTCGCCAACGTCGCCGCAGCAAATCTGGTGTTGGTGCTTGCTCGATTTCTCGCCGCAGCCCCACACTCTCCGGTACATCCGTCTCGCTCTCGGCCTCGGGTGCTGCCAGCATCTTTTCAGGATGGATTGCCAACTCGTCTACAATACGGGCAAGGCTGCGAAGTTGGTGTGAGACGCTGCCATACAGTCCTCGGAGTTCAAGCTGAATGGCAGTGGGGGTCTTGCCCCGACAGGCAAGTATCTGGTTGGCGCTTCGGCAGACAGCAGCGGCAACGTGTTCCGGGTTACGCCGGTCAAACTGTCTGCCGAATGAAAGGTCATACTTAGCCAATCGCTTACCATTCCCTTTCTTCGATACAGTACGCTAGTGGGCTATCGGCAATACCCTCGGTTCTGCTCCCTCGGCGTGAAAGGTAACAAAGAGTGTTCGGCGCGAGACCCTCTTCGACAAGATTGCGCCAGTGAACAGCCCGATAAAACGGCATTTCGAGAGTGGCTCTGAGGCGCAAGCCGTAATAAAGCTGGTCTGAGGTTTGCCTGCGGTCATCTGGCCCTTGAAAGACGCTTCCTGCGCTGTCGCTATATGAGATGTTTTGACAGGTAAATCCATTGCTTTCCTTCGTTGCCCCGAGCAAATCTGCATAAAGACTATTGAGGGCGGCTTGTTCATTGGGCCGGTCTGATTCTATGACCAAATGGAATTTTGCCATCTTTCCCCAGGAAAACTCTCCAATTTCAACGAGATAGGGGATTTCTTCGTTATGAGGTTCAA
Source organism: Janthinobacterium lividum (assembly GCA_050954545.1). GTDB lineage: Bacteria > Armatimonadota > Armatimonadia > Armatimonadales > Capsulimonadaceae > JANXMY01. The sequence continues at coordinate 2,116 of JBPBQB010000281.1, forward strand.
GCCCAAAGCTGAGGTATTCGGCCTCGGGATGCATTGCTGCGAGGATAAGGCTAATCCAGGCCGCGTTTCTTTCCAGGCCAGCCATACCAAATGGATTCAAGTTAATCATTGCGTCGCTTCTTTTATTAGTCATACCATGATTATACCTGAAACGTCTCTAAGTAAAGACTCGGATATTTACTAGTTTCTGTCATAATAACTAGCGAGAGCAAAAGGAGATTTTTATGCCGCGAGGGGGTCCGCGTTTACGCTCTGCCAATGGAGCAAAAAATCAGGTTGGAGAGCGGATACAAGAGTGGCGTAAAACTACTAGTCTGACTCAGGAAGTGTTATGTGAGCGTATCGACACGGCTACTACGGGTGAGTGGGAACCTGACCGAAAAGAGATTTCGCGTATCGAGAACGGCGTTAGAATTGTGACAGATTTAGAGGTTCTGATTTTGGCTCAGGCGCTTGAATGCGATGCTTCTTGGCTGCTACTTGGTTCACTGGTAGAAACAAATCAGTCTAACATCTCGCCGCAGCTTGTTCATTCTGCTGAGGAGGGACTTGGTTAATTGTTTAACTGCTTTTACGATGAATAGCTGTTGTACAACTAACTAACTTAGCTGCCGCTTTGACCGGCGCTTGGGCTGCGGCTGATTTTGTCGTAGTCTAGCTCGAACAGCGTGTTGCAAAGCTGGCGCTTGAAGTCTGGGTTGTCGGTGAACTTTTTGTAAAGGTCTGTGTGGTCGAAGATAATCTCCTGGAACTTCTCAATGACCTTCTTTTCGTGCGTGATTTTGGCGTTCTGACGGTCGGAGAAGTTTTTCGCATTCTGATATTCTTCGTCCTGGCTGACCGCTTCTGGTAGGTCTATGAACAGAAAACGGGTGAGCTTGTCGCTGTCGGTCCAGTCCGTGCCATAGCGCTCGTTGAAAGAGCGCAGGATGTTGGAGAGAAGGTCGATTTCCGGCTCTGGGGGACCACCCCCAGGTTCAGCAGGGGTGGGGGATAGTTCCATGCCGCCTTCAAGCTGGATTTTGATTGTTGCCTGCTTCTCTGTTCGATAACTGTCCATGTCCACGCCTTCCAGAACGCCCGCTGAGAGGTCCGCATCATCGGGGGTAGGCAACTTGGTGACAAGGAACTTGAGGAACGTGTTCAGGCTTTCCCAATAGGTGTTGCTGAACGGCAGGATGGATGCAAGGAACTGGTAGGTGCGAACAAACGACTTGGCCCCAGACTTAAATTCAATCTGCTGGTCGGCGCTCAGGTCGTTCTTGAATACGTCGGTGCAGGCATCTAAAATCGGGTCTAGCTGCTCCCGACTTGCGCCTCCTAAAAAGTTCTCCATGACGGACATGACCTGCGCCTCGTTGTAGACCTGGAAGCTGTCTAGCTTGTCCTGCAAGTCATTGAGGCGGTTCAGGTCGGTCTCTTCACTCAAGATAGCGGTCTGGTAGAAGGGGTCGAACGCTTCTTTGACGGCATCGGCGGAGTTCACGAAGTCCAGCACGAATGTATCGGTCTTGCCCGGATAACAGCGGTTGAGCCGGGAGAGCGTCTGGACGGCCTGAACGTCGGCTAAGGGCTTGTCCACGTACATTGTGTGGAGGAGCGGCTGGTCAAAGCCGGTCTGGTACTTCTCGGCGACAATCAGGAAACGGTAGATGCTTTTGTTGAACTCCTGCGGGATGTCCGCGCTGGGAAAGCCGTTCATTGTGAACTCATCATAGGTTTCCCCATCCACTTCTTTTGAGCCGCTGAAGGCGACGATGGCCTTGAACGGCGACTTGACTTCCTTGAGGTACAAATCCACGGCGTGTTTGTAGCGGATGGCGCTGACAATGCCGCCCGTGACAATCATCGCTTTGGCTTGCCCTCCGATTTTCTTCTTAGCTATCACCTCGTCCTGGAAGTGGTCTACCATAACCTCGGCTTTTTGACGAACTGCGGCAGTGTGGTTCTCAACGTACTTCTTGAGCTTCTTCTGCGCCCGTGCCTTATCGAACTCCGGGTCGTCCTCTGCCTTCTTTAACAGCTTGTAGTAGCTGTTGTAAGTCGTGTAGTTTTGCAGCACATCGAGAATGAACGCTTCTTCAATCGCCTGACGCATAGAGTAGACATGGTGCGCGTGGAACTTGCCGTCCTCCTGCCGGACGCCGAAGGTTTCCAGGGTCTTGTTCTTGGGCGTTGCGGTGAAGGCAAAGTAGCTGGCGTTTGGGAGCATCTTCCGGGCCGCGATGAGGGCGTTGATTTTGTCCTCGGTTGTCTCTTCCTCGCCGCCGTCGTTCGGGTAAGTAGCTTTCTTTTCCGCCAGGGCCATATTCATCTTCGCCGCAGTGTCGCCGCTTTGGGAAGAGTGCGCTTCGTCAATGATGATGGCGAATTTGTAGCCCGGCAGGTCCCCAATCTCGTTGACGATAAATGGAAACTTCTGGACCGTCGTGATGATGATTTTCTTGTTCTCTTCCAGCGCCTTCTTGAGCTGCTTGCTGCCCTCGGTGATGGCTTCCACGACGCCTGCAACGTGGGCGAACTGCTTGATGTTGTCGCGTATCTGTTTGTCCAGAACGCGCCGGTCGGTGACGACAATTACCGAGTCGAAGACCGGCTGTTCATTCTTGGCATCGGTCAGCTCCACCAGTTGATGCGCCAGCCAGGTGATAGAGTTGGATTTGCCAGAGCCTGCGGAGTGCTGCACCAGATACCGCTTGCCAGGGCCATGCTTCTTGGCATCAGCCAGCAGTAGGCGCACAAGGTCGAGCTGGTGGTAGCGGGGTAAGACTAGCTCACGCCTCTTCTTGCCATCCTCACCCGGCTTCTCAATGACCTGAGCAAACTTCTCTAAAATCCCGGCAAGGCTGTCTTTCCGCAGAACTTGCTTCCATAGGTAGTCGGTTTTAAGACCGTATGGATTAAGCGGATTGCCTGCCGCCTCGTTGTCTCCCCGGTTGAAGGGCAGGAAGCCGGTTTGCGGTCCACGCAGGTGGGTTGTCATGTAGACCTGAGCATCGTCTACAGCCAAGTGAAGCAGGCAGCGGGCAAATCCAAACACTGGCTCGTTTGGGTCGCGGTCATGCCGGTACTGCTGCATGGCGTCCTTGACGGTCTGCTTGGTCAGCGAGTTCTTTAGCTCGAACGTGATGAGCGGCAGGCCGTTGAGGAAGACCACCATGTCGAGCGAGAGCTGCCCCTTATCCTTGCTGTAATGAAGCTGGCGGGTGACGGAGAAGATGTTCTCGGCGTACTGCTGAACGGCTTTGGGGTTGTCCTGCGAGGCTGGCTGCTTGTAGAGCAAGGTGAGGCTGGTATCGCCATGCTTGATGCCCTTCCGCAATATATCTACGATGCCATGCTGCGCGACCTGGTCAAAGAGCCGCTTGACGAACTTTTCGTCGGTCAGTCCGCCCCCGCCAAGGCCCAGTTTGGCAACGGCGTCCGGCTGCGTGGCCGTGAGGAACGCAAACAGCTTCACCCGGTCTACGCAGTAGGCTCGGTCATAGTCCGACGAAAGCCCCTGCTGGTAGCCTGCGTCCGCCATGAGGCTGTTTGCTATCAGAGCCTCTAAACCTTTTTCGCTTGTATCGGTGGTGTTCATCGTGTTTCCTACATTTAGTATGCCCACTCGTTCGCCGCAGAAGTCGCGTACTTAGATAGACGGCAGTCGCAGTTTCTCGAAATACTCATGTCGTGAGAATTTCAGCCATGCCCTCAGCCTGCCGAACATCTATTTTGCCGGTCACGGCATCAGAAATAAGCGTTGTTCGGTACTCGTTGATAAGCTCAATCTCCCGCACGATTCGAGCAATGATAGAATCAACTTTCTCCACCTCGGCATTGATAAATTGCATAATCGCTTTTTGCTCTAAGGGGGGCGGACACAGACATGGGATGTTGAAAAAGTCCGGCGTATATAGGCGCATGAACCCAATTACGATTCCATTTGCGGCTTTGGTGAACTCTGCGATGTAGGCTTTTGTCTTGAACAAACGCTCGAAATAGTGGATTTCACCATCAGCTTTGAGCTGATAAACAGCGTAATCTGGACTGACAAGACCATCTTGGTTAGCTACAGCAAACACACCTAAGTGAGATTTTAGCTTGTTCAATACAAGGTCATTAACTTCACATTTCTTGAAGCCATCTTGATTGTCAGTTGCAGCTAACCCGTCACCAACTTTTGCCTGGTCAACAAGGCCAAACTTCTGGCTCATAGAGAGGTGACGGCCTCCCTCACCTTCCGCAGAACGACGATTGATTTCTCGGAATAGATACTTGACGCGAGTAATTTCCCAATGCGCTGGAACCTCTCCCAACCATTCCACGCCCGATGCCTTCATTGGCACGTTCGGGTTCAATCCTTTTGTAACTGCTCGGTTGATAATCGCGGTCTTCTGCTCGTTCAGCGTGGTGATGAGCTGCTTCTTCTTGCTGATGAAGCGCTCAATGTCAGCGGTTTTGCGGTCAAGGTAGGATACAATGGCGGCTTGTTCTGCATAATCAGTAGTGGCAACAATCTTGATGCTTCCAAGCTCGACAGAAGTTATAGCAGGATAGTTGACGCCCTTCGACGCAACTGTGACTTGGTTTATGAAGGCGTACCCATGAACGAGATAAGAAATGTACTTCGGTAAGACACCCTTGCACGGAGTTAAAACCGCAAAACCTGTCGAAGCAACGAGATTATCTACGCTATTATCAAAATGAGCGATAGCTTTCAGATATGTTCGCACCGTCGATATTACTGTATCACCCGATTTCACAATCCGCCTCGCTCGTGAGGGAGCGTCCTTGAAAACAAAGCGTTGAGTTGGCCCAATGATACCTGTAGAGCCGACATTGCTAATGTCGAGATATTCTATGACATAATCTGCTGATGTGTTCTCAGACAGGGTATGGTCGTTAATATCGAGGAAGTATTTTAGAGGGATAACCTTCCACTGCATAGGGATGTCGCCGAGCCAGGGCAGGCTGCTGTCTTTGTAGGTGGGGTAGGGGTTCATTCTGAAGCGCTTGCCTCTGTCTCTTCAGGAAAGGCCACGGCCTCTGCTTCGGCTTCCAGTTCGGCTATCGTCGGCAGCCCACCTGCCAGCGCTGCCGGGAGTGAGCGCGTCAATTCCGCCGTCAGGTGAGCCGCAACACCAATTGGTTTGTTCATGTCGCGCAGTGCATACTCGGCAACCACGTCGTTCTTTGTCTTGCAAAGGATGATGCCGAGGGTGGGGGCGTCCGTTTCATGCCGCAGCAAGTCATCGACGGCAGACAGATAGAAGTTCATCTTCCCCGCGAACTCCGGCTCGAACGCCCGCATTTTAAGGTCAATCACGACGAAGCAGCGCAGCTTGAGATGGTAGAACAGCAGGTCAATAAAGAAGTCCTGGTCGCCCACAGTGAGTAGGTACTGACTGCCGACGAAGGAGAACCCCGCCCCGAGTTCCAGCAGAAACTCGCGGATATGAGCAACCAGGCCCTGCTCCAAATGCCGTTCGTGGGCATCTTCTCCCAGCGTCAGAAAATCAAACGTATACGGGTCTTTCAGAGTCTGGATAGCTAGGTCAGATTGAGGGGACGGCAGGGTGCGAGAGAAATTCGTGATGGCGCGGCCCTGACGCTCGATAAGGCGCGTCTCGATTTGCAGTTCCAGCACAGTGCGGCTCCATCCGTGCTCGATGGCTTTCTCAGCGTACCAGAGCCGTGTATCCTGGTTGGAGAGCTTATCTAACAAACGCAGATTATGGCCCCACGGCAATTTTGCAACAGCCTGTTGCAAAATTGATTCATCCGGCCAGGCACGAGCGAAATCAAGCATGTAGTTCAAGTTTCGTGGTGAGAATCCTGACATCTTGGGGAACGCTGCTTTGAGGTCGCGCGACAGGCGATTGACCACATTCGCCCCCCAGCCTTCGGACTGTTGCCGTGCTGCAATCTCGCGCCCAATCTGCCAGTAAAGCCGTACTAGCTCTTGATTAACGGCGAGAGCAGCCCGTACCTGTGCGGCACGGATACTCGTTTTGAGTGCGGCCAGAAACTCGGCGTAACCAGGCGGCAGCAATTCAGTTGATTTTTCGTCTGAGGGTATCATAATGGAGATTAAGTTGTCGTTGTAATCGAAAGGTTGCCCTTTCTTGCGCCAGGTGCCTATGCGAGTTCCGCGATTTCGTGCAGCAGTCCCTCGGTTTCCTGTTCCAGCGCTAGAATATCTCGCGTGATGTCTTCCAGAGAACGCAGTGGCTGATACTTATAGAACACCTTTGTGAACGAAATCTCATAACCGCGCACGGTCTTCTCGTGGTCAATCCAAGCATCCGGCACAAACGGCTTTACTTCCCGGTCGAAAAACGCCTGAATGGTCTCACTCAGCGGAACATTTTCCGTGTCACGAAGCTCCGAGTCCGATTCATACTGCACTGTGCCATCGGGCAGACGCTTCTTGACCACCGGCGCTGCCGCTTCATCCTTCCAGACAAAGGCCCTCTGGACAGCCTCAGCGGCCTTCTTATCCAGCTTCACCTTGCTGGCCTTCAAGTAGCTTTCCCACTTGGTGCGGAAGGCGTTGTAGTCTAAACAGAGTTCCGAACCGAACAGCATCCGCAGCGCAGTGGGAAGCGAGTGCATCGCTTCTGGGGTTGCTTCTTTGAAGGCCGCAATACGCTCATTGCTAATATGAGCGGCCAGCCGCAGCGGACGTTCCACGGTGATTTTCTCGTAGCCGAAGTCCGCATTATCGAACACCCGAGAATGCTCCGTCTCAGTGAAGTCCTGGTAAGTCTCGACAATCTGCGTGATGTGCTCCGGGCGAAGCTCACAGTTCTTTTGCCCCAGGTTCTTCCGCAGTTTGGTAAACCACCCCGTCGCATCAATGAGCTGCACCTTGCCCTGCCGGTGAGAGACCTTACGATTTGACAGCACCCAGATGTACGTTGCGATACCTGTGTTGTAGAACATATTGAGTGGCAGGCCGATAATGCACTCAAGCCAGTCGTTCTCCAAAATCCACTTGCGTATTTCGCTCTCGCCCTGCCCCGCATCCCCCGTGAACAGCGCCGACCCATTATGGACTGTCGCAATACGGCTGCCAAGCTCCGTCTCTTGTTTCATCTTGGAGAGCATATTAGCGAGGAACAGCAACTGCCCGTCGCTGGACCGAGGGACGCCGACCTTGAATCGTAGGTCGATAATGCCATCTTTATCGCGGATATGCGCTTCATCCATCTTCCAGGACTTCCCGTAGGGGGGATTCGAAAGCAGAAAATCAAACTCCATGCGAGGGAAGCCGTCTTTGGAGAGTGTCGAGCCGAACTTGATATTGCCGGGGTCCCGCTCTTTGATGAGCATATCCGACTGGCAGATAGCGAACGTCTCAGGGTTCACTTCCTGCCCGTAGAGTTCCAGCCGGACCTTCTTGCCTGTCTCATCGGCCAGCCGCTGCAAGACCCGCTCGGCTTCCGTGAGCATCCCTCCTGTGCCGCAGGCCGGGTCATAGACCAGGTAAGTAGTTCCCTGTATCTTCTCTTGAATAGGCAGGAAGATAAGGTTCGCCATCAGCTCAATGATTTCTCTCGGCGTAAAATGCTCTCCCGCTTCCTCATTGTTCTCTTCACTGAACCGCCGTATCAGCTCCTCGAAGACGTATCCCATGCCGAGATTGGTCAGCGCAGCTTGCTTGACCGTGCCGTCCTCAAACAGAACCGGCTTTGGGCTAAGATTGATTTCTTTGGCGACAAACTTATCCACAAGCGGATACAGCGTGTTCGTCTCCGTGAGCCGCTTGAGCTGGTTACGAAGCTCAAACTTGTCGATAATCTCCTGGACGTTTGCGCTGAACCCACCCAGGTATGCCTCAAAGTTCTCCCGTATCTGGCTCGGATAATTCAGCAGCGACTTCATCGTGAACTTCGACGTGTTATAAAACACGTAGCCTGTCGTCTTGCACAGAAAATCCTTCTGCTCCAAAATCTTCTGCTCATCCAGCCACTTGTGCCCCTCAAGCACCTTCTCCTTTGTCGGCTCCAACAGGCAGTCTAGCCGCCGCAGGACCGTCATAGGCAGAATCACGTCCCGGTACTTGCTGCGTGGATAAACGTCGCGCAGAACATCATCCGCAATGTTCCAGAGAAAGTTGACGATAGAGGTGTGTGTCGTTTGATTCATAAATTGATTTTTTAGAGAGGGTTCGAAAGGGATTTGTGGACCGAAATGCGCTTTCTTTGTTTCGACGGAACCATCTCAATTTCCTGCTTAACGAATAGCGCACAGAACAAGGTCAGATGAACTTATGTTAATAAGTCATGGGTCGGGTCTCGAATTCCTTTGCTGCTGTACACTCTAGTTGAGGCCAAGCGAAATAGTGCGTAATTCCTCATTCGAGTAATTAATAAAACCGTGCTCTCAGTTCTGGTTATCAGTCGCGAGAAAGAAGACAACTAATATGTCGACCAACAATGCACGAGAAATCGTCAAGAGCTTCCTGGGACACGGTATTTACTGCGTTCCTGTTTTACCTGGTAAAAAAGGCTCATTTCAGCAAGGCTGGCAAACAAAGAGAATTGGCATTGACCAAGTAGATAAGGAGTTCAACGCTGGCTCCAACATCCTACGGCTTAATGGCGAAGCCTCCGGTTGGCAAGTAGATGTAGACTGTGATACGTCGGAGACGATTATCGCGGCGAACTTACTGTTACCACCCACTGATTGGGTTCACGGCCATTCCAACAGCCCAATGTCTCATTTCACCTACCTATGTTCCAACATCAAGTCGGCCAAGTTCCAGGACCCCACAATCGTCGCTAACCCAGAGATAAAGAAACAAGACGTTGCACGGAAAGCACGGAAGCTTGCGTTAATTAACATGGATGATGACGAGTTCGAGGCGCATGAGGAAATAGAGGAACCACCATCAAAGCCTCAACTGAGAGCAAGTCTTGTCGAGATACGCAGCGACAAAACTGGAACCATTATGCCTGGTTCTGTTCACACAAGTGGGGCACAAGTCGTCTTCTATAAGAACGGACAGCCCAATGGTTATGAACCACCTTCCTGTGAACCTACCACAATCGTCCCAGAGGAGTTGCAGCGTATCGTTGGCAAAATTGCTGCGGCCACGTTAATGGCGCGGTACTGGCCGGACGGTGCGCGAAATGAATGCACAATGCACCTCTCAGGTATGTTGTTACACGGCGGAATGTTACCACAGGATACTATAGAGTTCGTGGATGTTGTTTGCAAAGTCGCACAGGATGAAGAAAGGTCAAGCCGTAAAGTGACTGCATCTGCGACGGCAGAAAGATTTGCCAAAGGTGAACCGGTAACAGGTTTTCCAAATCTAATTGATGTTATAGATAAACGAGTCGCTGAAAAGGTCTGCGAGTGGCTCGGACTCAAGAGCTTGTTTCATCACAAGACAGGTAAGCCAATCCTCGCTGTGAATCAGGATTTCGATATTGTAATGGAAGATGCAACCAATGGCTTGCTTAAAGCGAATGAAGTCGAACCCAAGTTCTTTCAATTCGGTGGTAAGCTGGCGACGGTAGAGCTTAAGCCAATCCCACATGTTCGAGTACTGACTGTGAACAATTTTCGTGAAGCTCTGGCCGAACAGATGGCTGTTATGGAGATGAAGCAGGATAGCAAGGGGAATGACACATCCAAAGATGTTGTTCCACCTCTACATTTACTGACTTCGTTGGCCGAATCACCTCGCATCTCTCGGTTCCCAGAGATGATACGAATCAGCCCTGTGCCCATTGTCAGTCCGGCTGGCACACTCCAAACCGAGTTTGGCTACCATGCTGCTTCCAAGACGTTTATGTACAGCAAGGAACTTGAAGCGTTGACTGATGCCCGTGAGGTGAAAATGATTGATGTGAAGCGTTCTCTGGATTTTTTCGACACTGGGCCGTTATCAGGATTTATGTTCGCGGAGGCAGCAAGTCGTACCCATGCCTACTGCGCGATGCTACAGCACATCGTCCGTGACCTTATCCAGGGATGTACACCTTTGTATTTAGTTCAGGCCCCAACTCGAAGTTCTGGGAAAACCCTTCTTGCCAGATTCCTCGCTCGTGTCAGCGCACCTGATTTGTACGAAACTAAGTTCCCCAACAATGAAGAAGAGCGAGAGAAGCTGATAATGAGTCTCCTCATGGCAGGAGCTACTCATATCCTGCTTGATAATGTGCGGAACAAAGTTGATAGTAGCTCGCTAGACCAAGCTCTGACCTCAGATAATTACAAAGGGCGCATCTTAGGCCAGACTGGTATTGGTTCGGTCCCAAATAGAGCTACCTGGATGATGACTGCAAATAATGCTGACTTCGGCCCAGACCTGCCCTCACGGACTGTACTTATCAATTTGGATACTGGTGAAGAACGGCCTGAAGACCGCCGTGACTTCAAGATTCCTGACCTGGATGCCTGGGCTGTAGACAACCGATTTCCCTGCATACAGCACGCACTTACTCTGGTGCGCTTTTGGATTCAAGAGGGAATGCCTGTGTACAGTGGAAGTCGTAGTCACCGTGCAAGTTCCTGGATGCGAATTATGGGTGGCTTGTGTGAGACTATTGGCTTGACGGACTTCTTGGGAAATACGGAGGACTTAGCGGATGCTTCCGATAGCGACCACCAGCAGGCCTGTTGCTTCGTTGAAGGGTGGTACAAGGGCGCTCAGGAACGACCCTTTGGTGCAAAGGGCTTAGTCGGATATGCTTACGGAATTGAAGATGACGGTGATGAATTTCCGGCTCCGCTCTGGTCAGAACAAATTGACCGTATGAGCGACAGCGGTAAGGTGCAGAAACTAGGACACTGGCTCAAGAAGAATAAAAATCGTGTTTGTAATGGCTTACGTATTCAAGTCATCTCCGGGCAGCACTCTAACGAATACAAATTGGAGGTAACACCCCAACGGAGTGTATATCTTGCTAAACAGAGGGAAAATCTCAAACTAGCCTAGTCTCAGACCAACAGTATCAAGGCTGGTAGGATTTCTGCCTGCGGGTCTTGGTATTGGCGGTATGAACCATTCGCGATACTATGAGTATTGGTGCCGATTGCGTTTCTTTTCTCATTAAAATTGCAATCCTTGGCGTCGGATGAGGAGGATGTAGAGGATGATTTTGTACTGTCTTAGCTTGGAAGAATTGATTGTCGATTATTTTTACTATCAGGACCCAATGGCAGAGAAAACATCCAAATATCCTCCCCTTCCTCCGAAATGAGGGGCCAATTGGAGCAAGGAGGATTAATTTCATAGTACAAACTGCTCAAAAAGCAGCAGTTGTATACCGAAAGTGTGACCTGATTGAGAGTGGGAAGACATCTTTGTGGGGCAGAACAGTAGATTGATTGCAAGAACAATCGTCTACGGATGTTGGAAGCAAGTAATCCAGACTGTTCTCTAAGTAAAGACGTAAAACTAGTAGCCGAAGCTCCACATGGCGAACTTCGGCAGCTTCTATCTTATGGAAAGCACTACGGCTCGCCTGGCTCGATGACCTCTCCATCCACTTCAATATAGCCGCACTCGCCGCATTTGACAATACTGACTTCTATGAGGCCACGCTCTTCGACCCAACGCCCCGCTAATCCCGACAAGTTGGGCAAGCCCCCTCGTCTTCCAACGTATCCGAATCGTAAAACATTCTTATCATTCTCCCCTATATCGACTGACAATTTGGATGCAAGCTTGTAACCCTGCAACCTGAGCGAATTGTTTTTAAACATAATGGACCAGTTCCCAAGCAAGCTACACTTGTTCGCTGGCCCCTATGAAATGACGTAACAGGTTACTTGCCAATGCTTTCGCCATCAAGTTCCACGTACCCACAGTGAATACACTGGATATATTCTGTTTTGCATCTGCTACCGTAATTTTGAGTGTCCTTCGTTGCGCTCTTAGTGCAACGTGGACAATCCACGATTTCCTGTAAGAAGCTGAAGTCGCCGTACATTTTAGTTTTTCCTTTCTTTGACTATTTCCCGCTGTCGAAAGCGGGATAATTTATTGTAACATGAGTGCATTAAAGCAGGGGTGTCCTAGGATTATAGGCCTTACTTTCAGGGCCGAAAATTACAATATGAAACAGTTAAGCACGATACAGGGTTGCGTTGGAAAGCAACAGAGTTGAATACTTAAACAACTTGCTATTGACAAGCATGGTATACTAATTATAGTTATTTACAAAAAATATTGATTTGCAATAGCACTTCTACTATGCCGCGATGCAATGGAAAATTCGCTGGTATTTGGGGCGACAGGGCAACGGAATCCTGGGACGGACAAGACTCAAGGCACCTATGATAGACTTAGAACATAGCAATCAACCAAAACTGAATGCTTACACCAAGTTCGTTAAGGAAGTCAATACAATGCCCCGCAATAAGCCCAATATTCACATCGAATTTGCTACTATTCCCTTTGATGGTACGGAGGCCGACCTCCGCCGCTGGGTTCGAGGCACAGAAATCTTGCTCCAAGCGAAAGCACGGCAGCTATCACGATTATCTGAGTTCCAAACATCAGCAAGTTCTTTCCAGACAATCCAGCCGCTTGTGCTTGAGAAGTCAGCCAGTCTGACCCTCAGCTTATAACATCCACAGCTAGGAAAAAACATGATAAAACGAAATCCAGGCCCCAAGCGATACGCGATTTACCTGCGTTGCAGTAGTGATGACCAAAAAGAAGGTGACTTTACAACAGTAGATGTTCAGCGCATCGCTTGTACAAAGCATATTGCTGAACGAGGTGGAACCCTGAAAGAGTATACAGACGAGGGCATGACAGGAACCAATCTCAAGCGGAAGGGCTGGTCACAACTGTTGGCTGATGCTCAAGCAGGTTTGTTCGATATTGTTCTAGTTACATACATGAGCCGTTTAGGACGCGGTGATGCTTATGTCATTGCTGAACACGAGCTAGGCAAGTGCAAAATCAAAGTGGAGATGGTCAAGGAAGCCTTTACCAACGACATCAGCGGTCATATTAGCAAGAAGATGACTAACGTCATGGACGGAATTTATCCTGTCATGGTGAGCGGATGGACCAAGACCAAGCAGCAAGAAATGGTCGCGCAGGGGTACTTTTGTGGGAGTCAACCTGCGTTTGGCTACCAAACACAGATTGTCACGGGCATGTCGGTCTCTGCAAACGGCAAAGAACCACCCAAACAGTTAGTACTTGACCCAGAGAACGCAGAAATTGTACGCTTCTGCTTTGACCTATTTTTGCAAGCGCGTAAAATCGCTGCCGTGAGAAATCATTTAGCGACAATAACTGGGGGAAAATGGACCACGACTAAGACGAAGCGCTTGCTAACGAACGAAGTTTACATCGGCAACTACCTATTCGGCGCACACCGTAAGGATGAAGCGCATCCGGCAATTGTTGATATTGAAACCTGGCAGGCCACGCAGAGCATACTAGATGCCGCTGCAAACCGCCGAACAAGCCGAGAACCAATCTCCGACGCTTACACCTACTACTTGCGCGGCCTAGTGCATTGTCCCCATTGTAACTGCTTCTTCACGAACAGTGCCGCAAAGGGTGGTGCCGTGCGCTACTACGAATGCCTATTTCATAATAAGCGCAAAACAATCTGCCCGGTGCAGCGTATCAATGCGGATGCCCTTCATGCTTCTGTTCTGCGCGAAATAAAGCGAGCTGCCGACCATCATACGGTCATGCACCGTTTGATAGCAGAGTCTGGGGGCTGGCAAAATGTAGGTGATGCGCAGAAGTCTTTGCGTGGTCAGCTCTCCAAGCTGAAACAATGTCTTGAAATGCGAACCGCCAACTTCATCAAGATAATCGGTGACGGGGGAGCTAGTCCCGCTATCCTTGCAGCATTGAGTAAAGTGGAGGCCCAGCAAAAAGAAGTCAATCAGCAATTGCTACAGGCAGACCAAGAAATTGAGATGGCTACCATTAAGCGGCCTACCGCAAAGCAGGTTCAGGAGTCGTGGTCTGAGATAGACGAGTTGTGGGAAGATGTACCGGAGGATGAGCGTCAGGAATTACTGGCGAGCTTTGTTACGCAGGTGGAAGTCAAACAAAAAGACCGCGCCTCCATGAAATTGTTGCCAATGCCAGAAGGTCACGGTCTAAAGTTCGTAACAAAGTCCCAATTGGGAGCGGGGGTGGGACTTGAACCCACGACCTTCGGGTTATGAGCCCGACGAGCTACCGGACTGCTCCACCCCGCGTCGTTTACAGAAATGAGTATACCTGGTGAAACTGTGATTGTCAAGAGAAGAACAGCGATTTCTCTTCAGATTAAGGCTGAAGCGTGAGTACTGTTTGATGGGTCTGGGCATGAGAAGTGTAAAGCAGGACCAAAGCGGTACTGGAACCGGTGCTGAGAGATGCCATCACCCGCTCGTAGTCAAACTTTGTTGTGATTGTTTGACGCCCGATTTTCTGAATGACGGCTCCTGTCAATGTTAAACCGGCAGTGAAACCAGCAGCCTCAGCAGGACTACCCGCATCAACATCCGTGATGAGTACGCCGCGAGTAGCAGCAGGAAGGCCCAAAATTTGGCGGTCGGCAGCCCCCAGGCTGCGAACGCTGAAACCTAGATTAATGGGAACGGACTTTGGAACAGGAAACACTTGTGTGTTTGAAGCATCGTCGTCGGGAAGAATGGGAGATGTACCGAGCGTCACCGATGCAGTGCCGGCACGACCATCGCGAACGTAGTCCAAAGAAATCGTTCTGCCTGGCAGAGTCGCACTGATTGTTTCCCGCAGGCTGACTTCCCCATGCACCGGCGCTCCGTTGTAGGCGGTGACGATGTCTCCCGCCTGCAAACCCGCTTTGCCGGCGGGGCTGTCCAGCTTGACATCCCGCACGAACGCACCGTCCTTCTGACCGTACTCGGTCTGCAATGCGGGCGTTAAATCCTCCGGGGCAATCCCCAAATAGCCACGCGTGACTTTATGTGACTGGATTAAAGCGTTCATCACCGTCTGAGCAATATCGCTGGGAATCGCAAAGCCGACACCGGCGCTGCCTTCCACGGGCGACTCGATCGCAACATTGATCCCGACGACTTTGCCGTCAATGTTGAACAGAGGCCCGCCGGAATTGCCGGGATTGATCGCCGCATCAGTCTGAATCAAGTCTGGATAGTAGCGGGCGGTCGAATCGCTGCCGATGCTCTGATGGCGGCCAATCGCGCTGATGACCCCCACGGTCATCGTATTCTGCAAATCGAACGGGCTGCCGATTGCAATTGCCCACTGGCCCGGACGGACTGCGGCATCGTCGGCAAACCCGGCGACCGGCAGCGGAATCGGTCCAGGATCGATCTTGACGATAGCAAGGTCGCTAGGAGAGTCAGGATAAACTTTACCGGAGAACTCCCGCCCATCGGCGAGCGTCACCATGACAGTTCCGCCGCTGGCATCTTCCACGACATGGTCATTGGTCAAAATGTAGCCGTCGGCACGAACAATTACGCCGGAACCGGTCGCTTCCAAACGGTGGGGCGCGGCTGGCTGGCCGGACTTGGGTGCAGGACCGTCTTCACCATCGCCGGTGGCGGACCGGAGCCGCTCGGCTTTGATGTTGACCACTGTCGGTTCAACTGTCTGAGCAATGCCGGTAAACGCATCCTGAAGCTGAACCAGCGCCGACTTTTGCTGCGGCGTCGTAGGAACGGGCAGGTTTCCTGCAGTCTTTGGGGCGGCCTGTGCGCTTCCCGCTGTCAGGACGCATCCAGCCATCAAGAGTGTGAAAGTTCGGCGGGACATGAAGGAATATTCCTCAGCGTGGTCTGAACGTAACATATTGAACCGTGCCGAAGGGGTTTTCCTGAGAGCGCGGCGTCATCGCCAAACCACTTTGCATCGACATTGTCTCCAAACCCACCGGCATGAGAACAGTGCTCCGAGAGAATGAAGAGGATTGAGGTGAAGGCAAACGGGTCAGGTCGTTCACGGTAATAAAGGTGATCCGCTCAGGAAGCCGGCCGGAAAGGATCGCATCAGAGGGACCCGGAACCGCGAACCCGGAGCTGTCGGAACCAAAAAATGAAGAAGTCTGCCGGGCATCGCGTGATTCCGGCGCAAACGGCGCGACGAAAGACAATACGGTCAAACATGACAGTGCCAAAGCTGATGCCAGTCGACGCCCTCGCTGCGGCTTCGGTGCAGGCAGAAACAAAACACGCCAGCCATAAGGATTTGCTTCGACTTGCTCCAGGCGCATTGCGATGCCGCTGGGGAAATCACGCGGCAGTCGCGGCTCCTGTAAGCCGCGCAGCAGGGCTTTGAGCTGGCGGATTGAATGCCTCTCTCGCTCACAGGAAGCACAGACCGTAAAGTGGTCCTGAAGTGCCAGCATTTCTCGTCCTGTGAGCTGGTGATCCAGATAGGGCGAGATAAGTTGTCTTGCATGATGGCAGTTCAAGTCGCGGCGGCCTCCTGAAAGCGTTGGGCTAGGAATGTCAACAGATTAGAAACGACCTGCAGATTAGAAACGGCCTGAAGAAAGCAGGCTCTCAGGCTCGAAGGCCGCGATCTTGGATCGAAGCAGTTTTCGGCCACGGTGGAGGCGCGAACGCACAGTTCCCAAAGAACATTTCATGGCTGTGCTGATCTCTTCATAAGAAAGCCCTTCGATGTCCGCCAGAATTACTGTCATGCGGAAATCGTTCGGCAGGCTGTTCAGCGCCCGCTGAATGTGCTCGTCCAGCTCATGCGACATGACCATTTTCTCTGGGTTTGAGCCGACATCGGGAATCTCCAGATAGATGTCGCCGCTGCCAAGATCAAGCGGCTGGTCAAGTGACTGCAAATGTGCTTTTGGACGCCGCCGAAGATCGTCCACAAATAGGTTGGACATGATCTTATACAGCCAGTTGTCGAAGGGCCAATCGCGCCGGTAGTTGCCAAAAAACCGGAAAGCGCGAACAAAGGCTTCCTGAGCCAAGTCCTCTGCATCAGCGTGGTTGCCGGTCATTCGATAGGCGATATTATAGGCCTGTTTATGATAACGCTCCACAAGGCGGTCAAACTCGGCGCGGCGGCTGGTTTGTTCCTGCGCGGCAATACCGAATTGCCCGGATGCGGCTTCTGCCAATTCTGCCATAGTCTGCGTCCTCTCCCCATTATATACGATAGCGGCCAAGCCGATGTTCCCACTTTGCTGCTGAAACTTAAAAACTGGTATTCTTCTTACTAAGTCAACAATTTTGTGAGATGTTCCGTTCCAAAACCCGTATCTTTACTGTTGATACGCGGCTTTCTAAAGATTATAATGGCCGGGAGAGATGAAATTCTGATGAAAGCTTGTCTCAACAAGAGGAAACAAATGAATATCGAAGAAACACCGGAATCGCTTTGGACCGCTGCCGAAGAAAGTACGCTGATAGTAGCTCGTGAGCTGGAATGGGCGGAAGCTTATGCGGGCGACCATCCGAATTGCAGCATCGGGAAACTCTACCTGGATTTCCTGCACTGGGAAATGGTCATGGCACAGGCCGATGCCTAGACATAAAGAACAAAGAGGCGGCTCAGAGGCCGCCCCCGGTTCACTAGACGGTTAGGAGGCGCTGTCGTCTTTGGCGACCCGGTACTCGGTGTTGAAGAACGTTCCTAGAGACAAGAATGTCGGTGCCCACAGACCGATAAATATTCCTGTGTCTTTCTTCCCGGTTGCGTACATGTAAATTGCGGTAATTATGGACACGATGCTCGCGCCGTAAATCAAACCCTGCACATCTTTGTTCATTTGAGATGCCCCGTTTCTATTACGCTTCTTTAGCAGACTAGCGCTGCGGGGATTATACCAACGCACGTCGGTTGACAAACCTCCTGCCGTTCGCTATAATAAGAAGCGCTCTTGTTTGTTTGAACCTTCCTGTGCCGGAGCGCAAAAAAACAATGGACAGTCATAGTCCCGCCCAACATTTTTCGATCTTTTGTACGCATGAGCCAGTCCACGCCGCGCCCAAACCGCAACGCTGGGACGACACTGCCCTTGGCGTCGCCCCCACCGGTCGTCTCTTCGCCGCCCCCGGAGCCGTTTTCAGCTCCGAGGCGACGGCCCCTTTGGCTTGTCCTCCTTTCGGTCTTCGGTCCCGGCGTGATCGCCGCTGCAGCGGGTAACGATGCCGGCGGCATTGCGACTTACTCTCAAGCAGGTGCCAAATATGGCCTTTCCCTCATGTGGAGTATTGCTGTGGTCACGGTCGGCCTGATCGTTGTGCAGGAGATGTGCGCCCGTATGGGAGCAGTCACCGGCAAAGGACTGGCTGCGCTGATCCGGGAAAACTTCGGGGTTAAAGTCACCGCGTTCGCCATGCTTGTCCTGCTGATCGCGAACTTCGCGACGACAGTCTCCGAGTTTGCCGGCATTGCGGCGGTCGGCGAGCTGTTTCATATCCCGCGCTACTACACCATTCCCCTTGCGATTGTCCTTGTTTGGCTGCTTGTGTCGCGCGGCTCTTACCAAAAAGTCGAGCGGATACTGCTGATCGCATCGCTTGTCTTTGTGACCTATATTATTACGGCTTTGAAGATCGGCGTTCCGTGGGCGGCTGTCGGCAGGAACACTTTTACTCCTGCGCTGACTCATCTGCACTGGGGTGACAGTGGTCTGATTTTAATGGTCGTTTCGCTGATCGGCACGACCATCGCACCGTATATGCAGTTCTATCAGCAGTCGGCGGTCCGGGACAAAGGCGTGACCATGCGCGATTACAGCCTGACCCGCTGGGACACGATCATCGGCTGTGTTCTGTCTAATGTCGTTGCCGCGTTTATCATTGTCGCCTGCTACGGGACGCTTTACCTCGCGGGAAACCGCAACATTGCCGATGCGAAAGATGCAGCCCTCGCGCTTGTGCCGATTGCCGGCCGATTTGTCGCGTATGGGCTGTTTGCATTCGGCCTGCTGAATGCATCTCTGATGGCAGCAGTGATCGTTCCGCTTTCGACCGCTTACGCGGTGACCGAATCGCTTGGCTGGGAGTCGGGCATGGGCCGCCGTATCCGTGAGCTGCCGCTGTTTTACGGCACCTACGGGGTCATGATCCTGTTCAGCGGTTTGGTCATTCTGCTGTCCAGTGCCAATCTGATCAACATCATCATTCAGTCCCAGGTCGTCAACTGCGCCCTGCTGCCGCTGGAGCTGATTTTGATGCTGATCTTGATCAATCGCCGACGGGTGATGGGTAAGTACCGTAACACGCTTTGGGACAATATCGTAGCTTGGGCGACGACTGTCATTGCGGGGGGGCTGGCGCTGTACTACTTCGCACAGCAGATATGGTCGATTGTTCATCCGGGCTGACAGCGATGAGAAATAGGTTTGAGGGATTAGTCACATGGCGTATAAGATACTGGTTGTCGATGACGAGCCGACAATCGTGCGGCTCATGGAATTTATTCTAGCCCGTCAGGGCCATGAAATGATTGCGGCAGTCAACGGGGAAGAGGCGCTGCACAAGATACGGACGCAGCACCCGGACCTTGTTTTGCTGGACATCATGATGCCGCGTATCGATGGCTACGAAGTCGCGCAGCAGGTGCGGGCTGATCCCATGACAGCTTCGCTGCCAATCATCATGCTGTCGGCAAAAGCGCAGGAAGAAGACATCCGTAAAGGCGTAGATGTGGGCGTGGATGAATATATCACCAAGCCGTTCAGCCCCGAGCATCTGGTCCATGTCGTCGCCGACTGCCTTCAGCGTCACAAAAAAGAGGAGCCGCCCCTGGAAGAGTAGGGGTTGAGAGAGTAGTAAATGCAGGAACTCGCGCAAGGAGCGGCCAGTCTGCCGCTGACGATTGAAAATGTGTACTTTGTCGGCAAACCCGGAGATCCCTGGTTTTTGATCGATACCGGAACGCCGGGGATGGCTTCCAAAATCCTTGCTGCGGCCCGTGCACGATATGGCGACACCGCCCGTCCGAAAGCGATCTTCCTGACTCACGGGCATACGGACCATGCAGGCAGCGCGGCAGCGCTTGCCGAAGCCTGGAATGTCCCCATTTACGCCCATTTTTTGGAGCTTCCCTACATTACGGGCCATTCCAAGTACCCTCCGAAAGACCCGACTGTCGGCGGTGCGATGGCGATGATCAGCCGTGTCTTTCCAATGGATATTGTGAACTTAAATGGCCTGGTCGAGCCTCTGCCTGCAGATGGGGTCGTGCCTGGTTTTCCCGACTGGCAGTGGCACTTTACGCCGGGGCACTCGCCGGGCCATGTTTCCTACTTCAGCCCTGATAACTCGCTTTTGTTGGCTGGGGATGCGTTTGCGACCGTCAATATGGCATCGCTTGCAGACTTAATGACCAAAAAACCCGAGATCAACTTGCCTCCGACTCCGTTCACCTGCGACTGGGAAGCAGCCCGTCGTTCGGTCGGTCTGCTGGCGTCGCTCAATCCTACCACAATCGGCTGCGGCCACGGCAGGCCGCTCAGCGGCCCCACTCTTCCCAATGACCTGCGCCGCTTTTCCGAGACTTTCACGCCCCCTGCTCATGGCCGGTACGTCGGCAGCCCTGCCGTTACGAATGCTAACGGCATCGTCTCGCTACCGCCGCCTGCGCCTGATCTGTTTCCCGTGCAGGCTGCTGCTGTCGCGACTGTCTTTGCGGGTGCTTATGCACTGTCGAAAAAGAAGTAAGAGACCGGCACTTTCAGTGCCAGCATTCTAAACGAATTCAACTCCCGTGCCTGCCACTGCCTTACCTAACAGATACGCTGTCTCTCCTGACATTCGCAGCATCGCCAGCACTCCGTCAGCCGCTTCCGGCGAGACGATTAACACAAACCCGATCCCCATATTGAAGACACGGAACATCTCGGCCTCGGAAACGCGGCCTGCCGACTGAATCAGGCGAAACAGCGGCGGCACAGTCCAAGCAAATGTGTCAATTTCAACACCGACCCCGTTAGGCAGAACACGCGGGATATTGTCGATAAACCCGCCGCCGGTTAGATGCGCCATGGCTTTAATCGGCGACAACGCCGATTCTAAAACCGGCAGCACCGACGGTGCTTAGCAGCGATGCGGCCAGAGGAGGGCGTCCCCGAGCGTGACCCCGCCAATCTCAAGCACTGAGTCAGTGAGCGACATCTGAGCGTCTCCAAGCAGGGCCTGACGTGCCAGTGAATAGCCGTTGGTGTGCAGGCCCTCAGAGGCCAGGCCAATCACGATATCGCCCGGTGTCACGCTTGTCCCATCGACAATCTTACTGCGCTCGACGATGCCGACAATGCAGCCCGCCAGATCATACTCGCCATCGGTATATAGCCCCGGCATCTCCGCCGTTTCGCCGCCGATTAAGGCACAGCCCGCCGCCCGGCAGCCGTCGGCAAGACCTTGAACCACTTCGGCGGCAGTGCCTGGCTCCAGACGTCCGGTGCCAAAATAATCGAGAAAGAACAGGGGACGTGCGCCCTGTACGAGAATATCATTAACGCAGTGCGACACTAGATCTCTGCCGATTGTCGTGTGCCGCCCGGTCGCAAAGGCGATCTTGAGCTTAGTGCCAACCCCGTCGATGCTGGAAACCAGCACCGGGTCTTCCAGTTTCCCCAATGCCGAAAGCGCGAACATGCCGCCAAAGCTGCCGACATCGGTCAGGACGCCTGGTGTCAGTGTTGTCTTGATATGTGCCTTCATGCGGCCCACAGCATCGGAGGCGGCATCGATATCGACACCTGCCCGCGCATACGCGCTGCCTGCTGATTTTTGTAGTTCACTCATGCGGCTATTATAGCACGAAGCGGGTAGGGGACGACAAAAAACCGCCTGCGACTGGAATGGTCGCAGGCGGTTTGGAGTGAGAGTGCAGGATTAGTTGCAGCTTGGGTGAGCGCCATCAGCGTCTGTGGCCCAGAGGCAGATGTTGGAGACGACCTGTTCGTAGCGGATCGCTTTGGCATGACCGTCAGCAAATTCGCAGTTGATCAGACTGGTGTGGCGAGCCTGAACATTGGCTAGATTGGCCGAATTTGGTGTTCCGGGAGCGGATGTGCTGCTTGCGTAGCTGTACTTGCTGTTACCCAAGTTGGCCCAGTATTGCGGGTACTGAGCACCTAGTCCAGACACATACGCCGCGTCGACAGCAAGCGTCGTGGGATCCGAAACCCCGTTGTAGTTTGCAGGAATACCGCTCTGGTTGCTGACGTCAGGAGCAACGCCGTAGTAGGTGGCATCGGTGATGACGATCGTGTTAGCGGGGCGCGTGACGGAAGCAAGCGACGAACCTACGCCAGCCGGGCTGATCCAGCAGTCGTTGTGTCCGTAGCTGTTCTCACCGCCATAGCCGACGCCGCCGCAACCAACGGTCGACTGGTTTGCGGAGGCATCGCCACCGCAGACTGAACCATTAGGATCTGTTCCTGTCCAGCCGCTCGGAGTATCGGGGCATTTGAACAGGTCAAAGCTCTTGGTGTAAGGCTGGAGCATCGAGATCCAGAAGGTGCGGCTTTGCGCGTTTCCAGTAATCTGAGTGGTTGTATATGCGCCGCCGTTCTGCTGAAGCAGAGGATTACAGGCCGTGCCGCTAGGTACGCAGTTAATGCGGTGAGGGTAATTAAGTTCGTCGTAGTCCTGGGTGTACTGGATAGACGCCAGGCCAATCTGCTTAAGGTTGGACAAGCAGGCTGTGCGGCGAGCATTCTCGCGCACCTTCTGAAAGACAGGGAACAAGATCGCCGCAAGAATCGCGATAATGGCGATGACGACGAGCAGTTCAATGAGTGTGAAGCCTTTACGCTTCGACGGCGGGGCAGGAACAGTGGTGTTCAGCATTCGGTCGGTCTCCTGTGTCGATAGAAACTATGGCAAGCCATGAAGAGTGTGGAGCAGGCGACAGTGCCGGCTCCGGTATTTCCAGCAGGCATAGTATACAGGGTAAACCAGGCGAACACATTAAGGGAAGGTTAAGCTATGATTAAGTTTGTGTTAAGCTTTTCGGATCACGCTTTCGGCATGGGAAAAGAGGGGGCTGATGGCGGGGGAGGCTGGTCAGTCAGGCGGGCCAGCGCTAGGCCAAGTGCCTCCGTGATTGCCGCGATGGCTTCGCCGCGTGACAGTTGAGCGTAGTCCTGCGGCCTGATCGGCTTCCCGAATGTGACTTCAATAGAACGGGGCGAATAACGGGGAACCAGCTTGCCATACGGCAGGACGCCGTTCGTATTTTGCAGGCCGATGGGTATAATCGGCACTCCCGCGCGAAGCGACAGCAAAGCCGCACCGGGCTGAATGCGTTGTAATAGTCCGGTCTCAGAGCAGCGCCCTTCCGGGAACACGACTACCGGCTCCCCGGACTTGAGGAGCGCTTCGATCCGGCGTAATGCCGCCCGGTCCGCGCTGTCCCGCTTGATGGGAAAGCCCTGGAAGTGAGCAAAGAACCAGCCCAGCACCGGGATCTCGAACAACTCACTTTTACCGACAAACCACGCCCGGCGCGGCACCGAGACAAAAACAGTCGGCGGGTCCGCATCGCTCAAATGGTTCGGACAGTAGAGTATGCCGCCATGTGCGGGGACATTCGCCTCCCCGCTAGAATGCAGCCGTCCCAGCACCCGCAGCAGCAGGCGCAGCAGGACAAACAGTAGGGGGTAGAGAAAAAAATAAATCATAACTGATGTTACGCACGGAACAATCAAGACTGAGGACGAGTGACTAAAGTCACTCGCTGGAGGGCGAAGCGCCGGGCATCCAGGGGACGCAATACGAATGATCCTGACGCTTGTATCCTAACTTCATCTGTCCCCTGGACAGGCGGCGTTTCCGAACGCCCTCCAGCGAGTGACTTTAGTCACTCGTGATTCAAAAGAGATAACTGTGTAACATTAAATCATAAGCTTGGGGAAGGGCCCGGTTCGAGCGCCCCTTCCCGTGCCGCGATCTCTCCCGCCGCCTCCTGCTCTCGCAGAAACGACAGAACAACCAGTGCCAGAGTGACGCAAACGGCGCAGACTGCAAAAATTAGCCGGTAGCCGCTCTGGCCGTTGCCGCTGTGAAGATTCACTAGCTCCCCAGTGAGAAGCCCTGCGGCTGGTCCCGCCAGCGAAGCCGCTGCAGTCTGAAATCCAACATAAAAGCCGATTTCCTTGACCGGTACGATACGAGTAAGCAGCGGGTAAGCAGAAGCATTCTGCGCCCCAATGCCCAGCCCCGCAACGCCAAGAATTACCCCAACCTCAAGCAAAGTTGAAACCCATAGACCATTGACGGAGGCGACTGAAACCAGTACCAAGCTAAGAATCAGGAGCCGCTTAGCACCGATTCTATCGCTGAGAGGCCCGAAAATCAGACTGCCCACCGCCGTCATCACCAGCAGAAATGCCGACATGCCTAGTGCAACTCCGTTTCCGCAATGAGTCACTTGCTTGATAAAAGTCGTTAAAAGTGGTGTGACCGCGCCAACACCGGCACCGTACAGCAAGAACATGAGCATGTAAATCCGAGCCTGATGCAGCGTTTTCAGGCCCGCTATTGCTAGCAGAATGTCGTCACGATGTCCGCGCGGCGTTTCATGCGGTGGCTGCACATGTGGTTCTTTCGTCTTTGCACAGGTCAGCAGCGTTGTTACCAGCATCAGCAAGCTGACTAAGGGGAAACCGAGACCGAGTGGGACATGCATCTTCGGGTCGAGAAGCAAAACGGCTAGAAGGACTAAAATCAACACCTGCCCCAGTGCCCCGACAAAAAACCAGGTGCCGGTCACTTTTCCCCGCTGCTCCGGCGTTGTGATGTCTGTCAGAAGCGCCTGGTAAGGATCAACTGCCACATTAAAAGTCATTGTGAACAAAAAGATGCAGCCAACGATACTCGCGAATCGAAGGACGTGCGGTAGAAGGCCCGCTGCTGGAGTCAGCAGCAGAAACAGTGCCGAGACTAAAATAAATAGCCTCATGAACGGACGTCGCCGCCCACCTGGTCCCGAAAGACGGTCGCTGATGGAACCAACAACGGGCTGGATAAACACACCCTCGAATGAGTGCGACCCGCCCAAAAAATTGAGCAGCACGGCATTGTGAGTATAGCTCCCCAGCCACAGCGGCAGCACAAAATTGTTGAAAGCGTAAAACGCCCCGTAACCCAAATTAGCAAGGCTGTACCAGAGAACACCCGAACGTGTCAGCGGCGTTGCCCTTGAAGAGTCAATTGTATTCATGTACTTCCGTATTCTTAGTCATGGGATGCTGGGCCTAAAAACTTGTCGCCGTTGAAGTGTATCAAATGGCTGGGTGCTTCCGCCACCCAAATATCGGTCTCCCAGGCCAAGCGCCCCAAATACGGAGCCATCGCTTTTCGTGTCAGGAAAGCCGTAATAAACACCAGTCCCGCTTGTGAGCTTTGAAACAATGCCTGCAGTTCAGCACGGCGTTTCGCGTCGATTGGGCCATGCGAAGTCACTGCTTCTATCAGTACCAGCCACTTTTTCGCGGTGTAATAAATGATGAGATCAGGCATCTTGCCATGCGCTTCGGTCACGATACCAAGTTCTGCCAGCGTGTCTGCATCGAAAAACACAAACTTTTCACCCGTGTCTCCGATATACAAGATTTTCCCACCAGGAGTGAATCGTGGGGCAAACTCATGAATGATCTGTTCAATCAGTACGTTCTGACCGCCGGGAGATAGCGTAATAACTTTACCGTCGGCGACTGTGACTGGAATACGAGCCATGGCCCGCTCCTGAGCATAGCGATCACGCAGCGTCGTGATTGACGCAAGATAAGCAGTTAAATCGTCCTCCCATTGCTTGCTGCCAAAGCTTTGCAGCAGGGCAAGAGCGCTGCTTTCAATTTGATAAACAGTCTTGCCGCTGTTAGTCGCTCGTCCAGGATCGTCGGGATTGATCACGGTGATGCCAGCATCGCAGAACTGATGCAGCGTCGCTTTACGGAACGATTCACGGGTGTTTGGCTTGTAGTCTGCGCCGTAGTACCTCTGGCAAAACTCCATAATAGGTGTGACACCTATTAAAGGCGCAGCGGCTTCAGACCATTGATTGTTCGGCGTCAGATCAAGCAGTGCAAGTAATGTCAGCGCCGAGCGCTCATTCTGCTGTTCTTTCGGCAGGCCAAGTGCCTGCAAAGCGGCAGACGCTTCTTCAATCCGTTTCTGCATTGAGCTCATTTTCTAGCATGTCGTCGATTTCCTGCTGCTTCCATTCAGAATCGCCGACATGCCTGCCGAGTGCCTGTAATTGAGAGATACTCGGATAGCGGAAACTACGTAAATCTGTCGCATTGACTTGAGTGTGTCCATTGAACTGACGGAAATAACTGTCTGCCAGAGTCGAATTCAAAAATGCTCCCAATCCACGTGCCATGTCCAGATTCATCCCTGAGCCATGACAATGAAAATAATTGAGATGGTTCTCAAATCCGACCCATTCTCCAGGAACGCAGCCGGCCTCAAACACAGTTGCCACGAGACGCTTTTTTTCTTCCTTGGTAGAAAAACGCCGCATCAGTACATAATTGGCATTGGGAACAAGAAGCATTTCGGTCTCTTTAGTCACGAGCAGATTGCCTGGCTTAGCGCTTTGCCTGCTGTCTTTTCCAAGCGGCCAGATAACTCTTCCTGCCGACAAATGACCTGGGTAGAGCAGAGGCACCGTTCCAGCCTCCGGCTCAGCTCGCAGAAATGCACGGGCACGGAAGTCAACAACGCGCCCTGTCGAAACGCTCAGTCCCAAATCGTCAAGACGGCATGGCAATTCACCGATACGCCGCGCCGCGCTCAGTGCCTCGGCTTCAGGAACGATACGTATAAACGCGTTCGGATCGTCCGGCGAGACGACTTCCGAAAAAGGAACATGGCGACCGAAAACTTCTGCTCCTGCCGAAGCTGCCGATCCTGATACATACACAGACACTGGTGGAAGTGCGTTTTTGACGGCGTGAAAAATGATTGTCTCTTGCAGCACATCTGCCTCACGGAACGTTTCCTGCCGGGATTCAAAGAGATGCAGCCGATCAAGAGCGATTGTGCTCAGAAGATCACGGCGAAACGATTGAAAGTAGGGGCCGTTACAGAATGAGCGCGGAGTGATCGCGACTATCTCCCCCTCAGTATCCAGCAGACGGATTGCAGTGGCGAGAAATCCCGTGTACAGATTTGTCGTCTCGATCCCCACCCGCCGCAGCCAGAGGCGTGATTTTGAGTGAGCGTGTATTTTGCGATAAGGCGGATTGAGTATAACACAATTAAACTTTTGGATTTCTGTCTCCGCAAACAGTCCGGTGGAAAGCTGCTCTGAAGCAGCTTCCAAAAAATCGCGTGTGATGATTTCAGCCGCAAACTCAATCTGGGCGTTCGTGCAAAGCAGACGGCAAATCTCCAATGTCTCGGATAAATCCTGAATCAAATCAGTGTCTATCTCATAGGCGGTAATCTGCAGGCGCTCCGGTCGCTCTTCGGGTAAACGTCGGCATAAGGCTTCGACAGCGGCCAGCGTCAAGCTTCCGGCTCCTGCGCCTGGGTCTAAGAGACGCAGGCAGGGCTGACGGCATTGCAGCATGGAGGCCATCAGCTCGGCGACCGGTCGAGGCGTGAAGACTTGGCCTAATTCGGGTTTCATAGTCAGCTCTGGTTTCAGAGAAACGCAGAGGCCGTCCGTGGCTGTTAGCATTAGGTTACTCTTTCTCCAGCAGCCGCCCGTATTTTTCGGCGACGACTTTGCGTTTGACTTTGAGGGTGGGGGTGAGTTCGCCGCCGTCCTGACTGAAGACGTGGTCGATCAGGGCGACGCGCTTGATCTTCTCGAAATCAGCGAGGTCTTTAGAGAGCTTGTCGATCACGGATTTGACGTATTTTCGTGCGGCGGGATCGGCAGCCAGTTCTTCGTTCTTCTTGGCTACGCTGCCCTGCTCTTTGGCCCAGGCTTTGAGCAGATCAAAGTTCGGGACGACTAACGCACCGACTGTACCCGCGTTGTCGCCGAGCAAGACTACTTCGGTAAGCAGCGGGGAGCGTTTGAGCATGGTTTCAATCGGCTGAGGAGCGACTTTTTTGCCGTTTGCCAGGACAAGAATGTCTTTTTTGCGGTCCGTGATCTTAACATAACCGTCGCCGTCGATTTCGCCGATGTCGCCGGTGTGGAACCAGCCGCTTTCGTCAATTATCTCGGCAGTGGCTTCTGGGTTGTTCCAGTAGCCGGTCATGACTGTCGGGCCTTTGACCAGAATCTCGCCGTCGTCGGCTGTTTTGACTTCGACACCTGCCAAATGCGGTCCGACCGTGCCGATCTTGACCCGCCCCGATGGGTTTGCCGCCGCCGCCGCCGTGGTCTCAGTCAGGCCCCAGCCTTCCAATATTGGAATGCCGATGGCAAGAAAGAAATTGGCCGTGATCGGGTTCAGCGGTGCGCCGCCGCTGACAAAGAATTTGATCTTGCCGCCGAACCGGGCCCGAATCTTAGACAGCACCAGCTTGTCGTAGATCAAATGCAGCCCCAGCAGCAGCGGCCCAACGGACTTGCCGGCGTTCTGCTGACGCGAAACAATGCCGCCAAGCTCAAGCGCCCGGTTGGTCAGATTTTTGCGCCGCACCGGCATCTTGGCGATGCCGTCGGAGACCCGCTCCTGAATGCTTTCGTAGACACGCGGAACACACTGCATGATGGTCGGATGCAGCTCGGCCATGTTATCGACCAGCTTGAAGATGCTGTCGTTATAGACCGTGTGCGCCCCCTGGGTGATCGCAAGATTGTAGGTGACGCGCTCAAAAACATGACAGAGCGGCAGGAACGATAGAAAAACATCGTTCGGAGGCTGGAACTGGGGGAACTTCTCGTTAGCGCCGTCGAGCGCCGCGGTCATGTTGCCGTGGGTCAGCATCGCCCCTTTTGGGCTTCCTGTGGTCCCGGACGTATACACCAGGCTCATCAGATCATCATGGTGCACGGAATCACGCCGTGCTTCATAGCTTTCGTCGAAAGCGGCTTTCGCGCCAGTGTCTACTACAGAAGTAAATGACAGAATACTGTCTTTCGCGGCGGCTTCGTCCATCGTAATCAGCAGCGAAAGTTCAGCCGCATCTGCGCGGGACTGCTGAACTTTTGCCATCTGCTTGCTGTCGGACGCGATAATCGCTTTCGCCCCACTGTCTGCGAGTATATGCGCGACTTGGGCTGCCGGCAGGGTCGGGTAGATCGGCACTGTCACGGCCCCGGCGGCGAGGATCGCGAGGTCTGCGAGCACCCATTCAGGCCGGTTTTCGGACAGCAGGGCCACTCGGTCTCCGCGCTCGATTCCGAGTGCCCGCAGGCCCAGGCAGAGCGGCTTGATCTGACCGGCGACATTCCGGTAAGTCAGTGTCTCCCACTGCTTGCTGCCGCCGGGCTTATGAGAAAGTGCAGGCCGATCCGGATATTTCTGCGCCGCATTTGCAAAGCGCGTATTGATAGTATCAGTGACCACGGGATTTATGACTTGAGACATACCGTTAGGATAGCAAACCAGGAGCTTTTTGTCAAGCCGACTTGACTTTGAGAGCTTCCACATGATACAATGACGGCGTGGCGGCTTGAGAGGGCATCCCAGACAAACTGCATCGCTTCTTTGCTAAGAAGCGTTATGAGGAACGGTGTCCGAGTTGGTCGAAGGAGCACGATTGGAAATCGTGTAATGGGGACCCCTCCATTCGTGGGTTCGAATCCCACCCGTTCCGCCAGTTTTGCCTTTTTGTCTCGGTTGTCCTTGCGTGTATCCCTGCTGTTTTGGGAGCCAGAAAGCCGCCATGCCTACCCCTGCCGTTATTTCCGAGCTGTCTGCAATCGCCGCCAAGCGTTTAGGTGGAAACCTGCGCCTGCTGGCCCTGTACGGGTCTGCGGCAGACCGCCCGCTGGAAGCGCACGACCTCGATTTCTTTCTTGTTGTCGATGCCGTCGAAAACTGCGTCACCCACGCGACCCGCAAATGCCGTGATCTCTACACCAATGTCCAGTTCTTCGTGCTGTCTGCGGACGAATACGCCGCTTTGCCGGGATTTTATCGGTTTCAATTCGCCTTCGCCCGGCATCTCGCCGGCGATCTCAGCCTGCCGACTCCCACACGCGAAGACGCCATCGATTCTATCACGCATGGCTATACGGATACGCTGCGGACAATGCGTCAGCAGTTCAAGCGGCGCGACTGGGCTATCGGCGACGATTGGGCGCGTCAGGTCTGGTGGAACTTGAAAAGCTTTCGGTACGCGACACTCGATCTCTGCTGGCTGCTGCGCTGTGAGCGACCGACCGATATTGACCGCGCCGCACTCATTTTAGAAGCGGAAGGCCTTTCTCATACTGCCCAGGCCCTGACCGAATGGCCTGAGCTCGAGGCTCTCGCTACCCGTCTCAAGCGCGACCCGATCTCCTGGGTCATGCAATGGGAGCCGCGCATTACCGCCGCCTACGCCGAAGTCCGTCCCTATCTTCGTGGGAAATAACTCTTTTATGCCTAAATTGCCCCGTTTGTTTACTTCGTCGGCACGACCGCCCCGCTGGCTTCGCGCTACCCTGCTGACCCTTGCCCTGCCGCCCTGCGCCGTCGGTCTGTTCTGCCTGACCACTGCCTACAAGATCTACGCCAGCAACCAGGCCGAGAAGCATTTGGCTGCCGCCCCGGCCCCGCAGCAGGGGCAGCGCCTGCTGGTATTCGCGCCCCATCCTGACGATGAAACGCTTGGGGCAGCGGGCCTCATGCGTCAGGCACGTCTGCGCGGCGATGATGTCCGGGTCGTGCTCATCACTAACGGCGATGGATTTCGGATCAGCGCGGCTCAGGAGTTCCATGAGCTGACTGTTCCGCCGAAAGACTTTGTCCGCTACGGCTACCTGCGGCAGAGGGAAGCCCGGACAGCCCTCGGCGTATTAGGCATTCCCAGCGATCATGTCCATTTTTTAGGCTACCCGGACCGTGGGCTGATGCCGATGTGGGAAAGTCACTGGTCGCCGGTCTCGCCCGTTGCGTCTGCCTACACGATGGATGACCATTCACCCTATGTCGATGCAGCCACTCCAAACTCACCTTACTGCGGAGAGGCCCTGCTGGATGACATCAAGCGGCAGATGCTGTCCGAGCAGCCGACTGATATTTATGTGACGCATCCCAATGACGACCACCCAGACCACGCCGCTGCCAGTGTGTTCGTCCGCACGGCTCTGGAACAGCTCAAAGCCTCGGGTTTGCCGTGGGCACAGACCGCGCATCTGCACTACTACTTAGTCCATCGCGGCGACTGGCCTACTCCCCAAGGGCTGCACGAGAACGCCGCCCTGCTGCCGCCCGGACCGATGTTTGCGCTCGATACGCACTGGACCGCCCTGCCGCTTTCCCGGTATGATACCGAACGGAAATACGCGGCCATCAAGCGCTACCGCAGCCAGGTCGAGATGTCCAGCCGGTTCCTCTTCTCGTTTGCCCGACAGAACGAGCTTTTCGCCACACTCGGCCCGGCGAACCAGGCACCCGGCCTAGCGTCCGTTCCCAACGGTCGGTTCCACATGGACGGCAATGCGAAAGACTGGGCCGGGCAGACACCTATCGCGCTCGACCCCAGCGGCGATAGTGTCATGCGGGCATTCCAGTCCAGCGCCGATATTGTGCGCCTCTTTGCCTGCCATGACAGCCGCTTCGTCTATGTCCGTATGGATATGGACCGGTCGATCTCTCCGCAAGTCACCTACACGTTCACGCTTCGCCCGATCACAGCCAACGCATCCCAGCCTGCGGCCTGCATTCTCAATCTGACACCCGGCGCTGCAGCCCGCGCCCTGCCATTGCCCGGTGTTCCCGGCGGAACCTATGCCTGGCACGGCACTATGCTCGAAGCCGCCCTGCCGCTGGCTGCCCTGTCTCTCGCCCATCCCGTCCCCGATGAGACATTGTATGTCATGGGCCAGACCCGGTTCGCCAACGTCGAGATAGACCGCACCGGCTTCCGCGCTGTCACCTGCGGCCCCATGCCGCCGGTCAAGACAGCGCAGAAGTAACCTACCTCCTTGCTTCGCAGGGTCCTCCCTAAAGGGAGGATTCAGAAGAGAGGCAGTCTTCTAATTATCGTCCTAATCTTCCCTTTAGGGAGGACCACAGCGAAGCGGTGCGGTAGGTCACCTTACCACTACGCTCTTCGCGATTATTCCGCGCTCATCCCGCACACGCACCGTCAGCGGTCCCAGTCCCGGCGACACGAACAGGCTGAACGGATGCCCGCTTCGGCGCGTCTTGCCACCTGCCGCAATTTCTAATGTCGGTGCAAGGCTGTAAGAAGAAATCGCTGCGCTCAGGCTGCCCACATACCCCGTCGGCAGATGGTTCTCCACCACCTGATACAGATACTGCGGCAAATCACCGAAATGCGAGAGGAAGTATGGATCGCTGACAGCATCATGGAACGCTGCCAGCGCCGGGCTGCCATCCGGCAGAGAATAATCGTTTAGCCGACGCCCGGCACCCGCCGTTTCCAGATTATTACGGTTAAACCAGCAGAACATCTTGAGACGCGGGAATCGAACCTTGATCGCATCCAAAAGATCGAAGATGCGGGCGGATGCAAAATCAT
Source organism: Janthinobacterium lividum (assembly GCA_050954545.1). GTDB lineage: Bacteria > Armatimonadota > Armatimonadia > Armatimonadales > Capsulimonadaceae > JANXMY01. Next base: position 34,630 of record JBPBQB010000281.1, read on the forward strand.
CGGCATCGCGGCCTTCCACCCGGCTGCGGCGGGAAATGCCGCACTCAGTCAGGCAAAGCGGCTTCCGAGCCGCATACTTGGCATAAAACGGCTCGATAAACGAGGCCGGTCCATCCTGCCACGCGGGCCGACTGAGACTGTCATCGTTGTAGCGTACTAAATAGAGGCTGATCCCTACCCAGTCGACTACATCGTCTCCTGGATAGTAGTTGTCCAAATTGTAAGTCGGAACCGCCCCCGGTGCCCAGACCAGCGCGACATTGGAAGCCCACCGATTGACTACTTCATGCACTAACCGAAACGCCCGTCGATACGCAGCCGGGTTGCGGCCCCATGAGGTCCAGTTGCCGTTCATCTCCCCGCCGAACCGCAGGAACACTGGAGTCTCGCATGACCCGGCATCTTTGGCCCATTGATTTAAGTACTCATCATCCTGCACTGCCCCAATATCGCTCGGCTCCCACGCGATCTGGATCGCCCGTCCCGCCTCCGCCTGACGACGCGCCCAGGCCATCGGAAACGGCGCACCGTAGGGGCTGTAATCAAAACACACCGCCAGCGGCCTGCCGATACGACGCCCAAAATGGTCCGCATCGTCGCCGTCCGCGTAGTCGTCCAATGCTCCTAGATAACATCCTGCCGCTGGTTCCAGTTTGGCTAATTTCGCCGGTTTGACCGGCACCGGTGCCGTAATCGCCAGGACTAATTCTGTCCGCAGCCGCTCCGCCCGCCGGTGCTCGATCTCCGCCGCCTGCGGGTCACCCGTGCGCCGCCGGATCACTGCTTCCTGCTCATACGCTTCCGCTGCCGCCTCGAATTGACGTGACTGTTCCCGCGCTTCTCCCCAGGCACGGGCATCGGCAGCGGTACGAAAGTGAGGGATTGTCTGGGCGTGAAGAGGAAAGGTGAGGAGGAAGAGGAACACGGGGCTGAACCCCCGTGCTTTAGTAAAGCAAATCCCCGCCTTCGCGGGCAAAGAACAATCAAATCTGATGCCCGCGCAGGCGGGGACTTGCACTTCTAAAGCCCTGCCGTTCAGGGCAGGCATCTTATGCATTCTCCATCAGCCCCCGCATCGCCGCCGCGTCGGTCACCGGCGCATGACACAGAGTCCCGACACACACCGTTGCATACGCCAGCCCGTCTTTATCCGCTGGTAATCCCTGCTTCGTCGCCTCTTCCCGGCTCAGCGTTTCCACCATCTTCGCAGGCGCAACAAAGCTCCACGCTGCCTGCTGCAAGCCCCACGTTTGTTCATCATCAATCTCACCAACAATCGTGATATGCAGCCCCGGTGCATTAGCTGCTTCGACAGCCCGTGCATACGACGACGAGAAGTAGCCATAGTCGGCATACTTGTCCGCGAACAGCTTCAGCGCTCGCACCGCCGCTTGCTTATACTTTGCGTCTTCTGTAAAGCCCGATAATCGGATCAAAGCCAAAGCTGCTTCGGCATTCTCGCTGATCTCTTTCTTAGGTCGCGCCAACTCACCGATAGCATTTGAATTAGGTGCAATGTCAAAGAAGCCACCTTCATTTTTGTCTGTGAGTTGTGCCAGAACGAAATTTGCGGCCATCAAGGCGACAATCAATCCGCTGACTGGGAGCCCGTCACCATCCCCTATCTCGTCAATTTCCTCAGCACTGACTTCATAGAAATCCAAGCCAGCATTGATAATCGCTGATTGATCGACCAGAAGGCCAATCGGATATTTCGCGTTTTCGTCATGCCACCACGCCGCAAGATTATCGCCTGGCCAAATGGTCTCGCCATGTTCGTATAATTGCCCAAATACCTTTCGCACTGCCTCCAAAATATCTTGCTCACCCGTAATCTTGTACCGCGCCACTAAGGCAGACACCATGAGCGCGTTCCAGCCGGTATAGACTGTACGGTCGATAAATGGCGTCGGCAATGCAGCGCGGACAGACAGAGGCTCGCCGTAATAGGCTTCTTCGGCGTCGGCATCCTGACTTCCGGCGAAGGCCCCTGTTTCGGGGTCGCGCATATCGGTCAAAAGCCAGTTATGAGCAGTCTTGACGACTTCCAAGTAGTAGGGATCGTCCAGCACTTGAGAGGCCAATGCATAAACAGAAGTCAGCTTGGCGTTGTCTTCCAGCATCTTCTCGAAGTGCGGAATGCTCCAGTCACGAGTCGTGCTGTAGCGGAAGAAGCCGCCGGCAAACTGGTCGTACATGCCGCCGTCAGCCATGCCGTGGAGAGTCTTTTCGGCGATCTCGCGCAGCTTCGGGTCCGACGTCCGGGCGTACTCTTCCAGAACAAGGCGCAGAGCGTCGGGGTGGGGGAACTTGGGCTGGGACCCGAAGCCGCCGTAAACGCTGTCAAACTGGCCCGCGATGGATTTCAGGACATGGGCGGTCGTATCAGGGTCGAGATCCGATGGCGTCAATGCCTCAGATTTCGCCCGCTGCTCCCGCATCTGAGCCGTCTGCTGGGCGATTTCGCTTTTGTGGTTGGCGTACATATCCGCCATGTAATCCAGCAGACCGACCATGCGCGACGGCGTTACGTAGGTCTCCCCGTAAAGAGTGTCGCCGTCGGGGGTCAGGAACGCCGTAGTCGGCCATCCGCCCATATTGTAGCGGGCGTTGATGTCGGGACGCCGGTCATTATCGACTTTGATCGGGACAAAGTTCGCCAGGATCCGTTCCTGAACCTGCGGGTCGCTGTAGGTGCCCGTGTGGTCAGGATCGCCGGGAATACCGGTGTCCATAACATGGCACCAGTGGCACCAGACCGCGCCGATGTCAAGGAGAATAGGTTTGTCCTGCGATTTGGCCTCGGCAAAGGCTTCTTCGCCCCACTCGCGCCAGGGAATGCTGCTGTGATTGCTCATGGTAGGAGTGTACCCCGAAGATGAATGCTCACAAAACCAATATTTTATGCCATGCTAAAGCCATGCCAATCTCTGCACTTGCTTTCCTCTCCTGTCTGCTCTTGTCTGCCTCTACTATCTATGCTCAGCCCCCGCTAATAATCACCGGTACCGTGACTGTGCAGATAACCCTCAAGCCTGTCAATACATTTATCGCAGCGCAGGCACTGGGCGCAGGTGTCGACGGCATGGGGGAGGGCGATATGGCGAATGTCTACACGCCTGTTAATCTCAAAGCTATGAAATCGGCGGGACTGGGAGCACTGACTTACCGGCTGCGGACGGAGCTTGGCGTCGAATGCTGGCACTGGAACCCCGTGGGGACCTGGAGCGAACGCGGCAAGTCACAAGGCTACTGGACTTCATCGGCTGCTTCAAAAAGCCCGATCAATGTCTGTTACGGCTACAGGCTGCCCCGGCGGGGCGACACGGTCGATCAGGCAAACAACGACGGCTACTCGCGGCTGGACGATGGCAATGCCAAAACATTCTGGAAAAGCAATCCCTATTTAGACAGGCGCTTTACCGGAGAAGACAATGCCAAACACCCCCAGTGGGTGCTGATTAATCTTGGCAGAGTGCAGGCGGTCAATGCAGTCCAAATCGCCTGGGGCAGTCCGTTTGCTCGTAAGTATCAAGTGCAGTTCTGGCTGGGCAGGAACAGCCAGGACCCGCAGAACATCGAAGATACTTTCCGGGGCGGGACATGGCAGACGTTTTCGCAGGGAACAGTCGTGAGAGGCCAGGGCGGCAGTGTACGTCTTCGGCTTGCCTCTATTCCCATCCCAGTGCGCTATGTCCGGGTGTGGATGACAGCGAGTGGTCCACCCGTGACGAAGCCTGGCGAAGATGTGCGGGATACGCTGGGCTATGCGATCCGCGAGATCGGGCTTGGAACGCTTGATCGGCAAGGGCATTTTCATGATCTTATCCGCCACACATCAAACGGCAAGACTCAGACACAGATCACGGTCTCCTCAACCGACCCCTGGCACCGGGCATCCGATCTGGACACGCAGGTAGAGCAGCCCGGCTTCGACCGGGTCTTCCGCTCTGGGCTGACACGCGGCCTGCCTCTGCTGGTTCCTACGGGACTGCTCTATGATACGCCGGAAAATGCGGCTTCCGAAGTCCGTTTCCTGAAGCAGCGCGGTTATCCTGTCAATCGCGTGGAACTGGGCGAGGAGCCTGACGGTCCATATATTGCGCCCGAAGACTACGGGGCGCTTTATGCTCGGTGGGCAAAGAAGCTGCATCAGGAAAACCCGAAGCTTGCGCTGGGCGGGCCGAGTTTGCAGACGACTTTGTACGGCTGCCGGACCTGGCCGGACGCGCAGGGAAATCGGTCCTGGATGAACCGCTTTCTGGGTTATCTCACTCGGTGCGGCCATCTATCCGATTACACGTTTTTCTCGTTTGAATGGTATCCATTTGACTCTGTCTGCGCCCCGCATGGCCCGCAGCTTGCGCGTTCTCCGGCGCTCCTGGAAGATTCACTGGCGCGGCTGTCTGCCGACGGTCTACCACCTAGTATCCCGAAGCTGATCACGGAATACGGCTACTCGGCGTTTGCGGGCGAAGCGGAAATGGACTGGCCTGGCGCTCTCTTCGACGCCGAAACTCCGGCACTCTTTCTGACTCTGGGCGGGGTGTCGACATACTTTTACGGCTATGAGCCGAATGAGCCGATGCAGGAAGTCGCGGCCTGCCAAACCTACGGGAATCTTGCCTTGCTGCTGGCCGACGGCGACCATATACTCCGTCAGCCTCTTGCGTCCTATTATGCGATGAAACTTCTGACACAAGACTGGGCGCAGCCAAATACCATCAAGTCGCAATCGGTGTATCGGGCTGTGTTTCGCTCGTCCGTCCCAATCTCTGTCACGGCTTATGCGCTGCACCGGCCCGACGGTCAATGGGCATTGCTTCTGCTGAACAAAGATCCCCGGCGCACCTGCCGCGTTTCGGTTCGGTTTGCCGGGTCTATGCCGCAGGCATCGGCCCAATTTTCCGTGCCACCAGCGCTTGTCCAGTATTCGGCGGAAGATTACCGCTGGCACCCGGCAGGCAGTCATGGATTTGCATTGCCGGACAAGCCGCCCCGGCGAAGAACGCTTTCTGGAAACATGCTCGACCTGCCCCCTTATTCGCTATCTTTATTGCGCGGAGAGATTTTTCCAAAGAATGCACCAAGACCTTGACAAAACCGGCGGGAATGGCGTATACTACGACCTGAATTACAGTGAAGACAAGTCACGCCGAAGTAGCTCAGTTGGCCAGAGCGGCTGTTTTGTAAACAGCGGGTCACGGGTTCGAATCCTGTCTTCGGCTGTTACTTCCCAGTAGCAAAAATCACACGCTGGAATTTCATAGGGGTCGGTGTCCGAGTGGTTAAAGGAGGCGGTCTGTAAAATCGTCGGCGCAAGCCTACACAAGTTCGAAACTTGTCCGGCCCATCCACTCAATTTCACCCTGGTTCTTTCTGAGAATCAGGGTGTTTTTTTGCGTCTGCTGAAATTCATCAATTCTTCATGTTTATTTAACTTCTCCTTAATGTTCTCTTAATCAAGCGTTAATGTTTTCACTTTATACTATGCCCTGTGAATACATCTACCATTGATTCAAAAAGGATGTGCAAAATGAAGTTTTTCCGGATTAAGCAGATCACAGTGCTGGGAGCAGTCGCTGTCGGAACCGCAGCGTTTGCTGCACCGTCGCAGGCGCAAAACCTGCTGGGAGTGACACAAGGCCCAAACGCCGCTCTCTATTCCATTAATACTGTTTCTGGTGCGACAAGCCAGATCGGCGGTCTTCTGCCGACGGGGGCTGACATCTCCGCCCTGACTTACAGCAGCGGCTCACTCTTCGCCGGCACGGTAAACGGAAGCATTTATCAGATCGATCCAAATACCGGTGCAGCAGTCCTGCTGGGTGGCACCGGCAACAGCAATGCGATTCATGGACTGGCGACGCTAGGCGGTTCGCTGTATGGTTTGCAGGGTGATGCCAGCGCATTCGGTGTTGAAAACCTCTATCAGATCAGCCTTGGATCAGCCATTTCAGAGACAGTCGTCGGCCAGGTCAATGATGCAAACCTGCTGACCGGTCAAGGGCTGACCGTCTTTAACAACAGTTTGGTGACAGCGGACTCGGGCTTGGGCGCAGGCGGATATCTGTTCTCGCTGGACCCAACCACGGGCAACGAAACGACACTCGATACCACCGGCGGCAGTTCCCCCGGTCTGAGCGAAAACGGGATCGACAGCCTGGCGGTGCTGGATGGGGCTCTGTTTGCCGTTGATAACGATCCGTCAGTACCCGATTATGCCCTGTACCAGGTAGACCCCGGTACGACGGCGACCAGCGACCGTGTCGGCCTCGGCGGGCTGCGCTTTGGCGCCATTGCTGCTGTGCCGGAGATGAGCACGTCGGTCGGCTTTATTATCGGTCTCGGCATCCTGCTGCTGATCGGCGGCTTTGCCCGTAAATCTCGAAAATCACCGATGGTGGCACTTCTGCCCATATTGGCATTGCTTCCCCTGGCAGCTCAGGCCCAGTCTGCCGATCCGACAACCTATCCTCCGACTACCACGCCGACAGTCCTGCCGCTGCCGCCGAATAATCCTGATCTGGCATCCGCGCAGGATAACCAATTAGTGACCGGCAAACGCCTGACCCTGACGCCGCTTGGCACTCAGACCAATGTCGCCAGCATGCCCTATAATATGGTGCTCAGCCCGGACGGCAAATATGCAGTCAGTACCGACACAGGATTCCGGGAGTTTCTGATCGCTCTCCGAACCAGCAATGGCACGGAAGCATCCAGCCTCAGCTTCAACGGCAAAAACCCGACGACAAACGCGCAGGAAGGGCTTTTCTATGGCCTGGTCTTCAGCCCGACTGTGAATGCTGACGGCACCTATACCCTCTACGCGGCGCAAGGCAATGAAAACACGATCGCTATTCTGACCCTCAGCAGCGCAGGTCTGTTAACGGACACGGGCAAGCGGTTTCATGGCAACACGCCTGTCAGCTCTCTGAATGGACCCTTGGGCGTCGCACCACTCGACACTCCATCAGGACTGTCGCTGGATTCACGCGGTTACCTGTATGTCAGCAACAACGATCCAGCCTTGCCGACACTCCCCGGCAGCATCTCGGTCTATGACACGAATGCGCTGCCCTTGCCCACAGAAGTCGGGCGTTATACATTCCCGTTCGCGACCTTTGGGCCCACCAACTATCCTCTTTCCATCGCGGCCCTGCCCGGCGGCCAGAAGATATTTGTCGGCAGTGAGCGCGACGGTCAGGTGTATGTCCTGAGCGCAAATTATCCCGGCTTCGCCACCCCGGCCAGCCCGCAGTTGATCGGAGCCATCGCTACCGGCTCACATCCGCTCGGCCTGACATTCAGCAAAGACTACAGCAAGCTCTACGTCGCGAATGCTCAAAGTGACACTGTTTCTGTCGTTACTACCGCGACAAATGCAGTCGCGGCAACCATTCTGCTGCGCCCGGATGGCGCACGCGGCCTGCCGGGTGTCACGCCGGACAATCTGGCGCTGTCACCTGATGGCAAGACGCTCTACGCGACACTGGCCGACATGAACGCGGTTGCAGTGATCGACACGGGCCGAAACCGGCTGCTGGGCTACATTCCCGTCGGCTGGTACCCGACTTCCGCCGTCGTTTCGCCGGACAATCTTCGGCTGCTTGTCACGAATGCCAAGGGCCACTATACGCGCTACCCGAACCCGGAGTACGGCACGACACTGGCGAACTCAAACAGCATCTCGACCTACAATGAAAACATGATCGAAGGCGATGTCCAGACGATCCCAATTCCGTCGGTCGCTGCACTGGCCCAGGACACTCAGCAGACAATCGCCAACAACCGGATCACCCCGCTTACGGATAACCCTTCCAGTAATCCCCTAGCGAGCATCGGGCTTCAGGCCGGCAAGATCAAGCATGTTCTGTATATCGTCAAAGAGAACCGTACTTACGATCAGATCTTAGGCGATCTCAAAAACGGGCCGGATGACGGCAGCGGCAATGGAACCGGCAGCTCGCTTGGAAACGGCGATCCGTCGCTTTCGTTTGGTGAGGGCGTCACGCCGAACCTCCATGCACTGGCACGGCGCTTCGTGCTGCTCGACAACTATTACGAAGGCGGCGAAGTGAGCGAAGACGGCTGGAACTGGTCCACGCAGGGCATGGCAAACCAGTTCACCCAGAAAAACGTTCCGTATAACTATAGTGGTCGTCAGGACTTCACGCAGACAGACTTCCAGGGCCAGAATAACGGCTACCCGGTCGGCGGCTTCCCCGCGACTGATGTCGACGGCAAAGTCAATTCGTTTCTCTTTCCCAGCGGAGCACCCGCCATTCCGGACGTCGCCCAGACCCCCGGCGGCTATATCTGGGACAATGTGAAGAAGGCAAAGCTCGCGTACCGCAACTTTGGCGTCGATCTCTCCACAGGCGCTGCGGGCCTGATCCCGGACAACTATCCGACCCATACGAACCTGCACCCGGAAGGGCATGACCTCGCCGGGATCAGCGATTATGACTTCCGGCACTTCGACACCGATTATTCCGACAGCGAAGCTCCTTACTACTACACGTATGGTGCTTATCCCGCTCTGCCGGCTTCGGGCAGTGCCTATGCTACACCGACTGGAACGAGCAATGCCCTGTTCAATGAGACCCAGTACGGCAAGTATAAAGCGCCCAGCCGCTTCTCCGAATTCAAGCGTGAGTTCAACGAAATGACGGCAGGCAATACCACCGACAGCGGTGTGCCCAGCTTCATGATCATGACATTGATGTCCGATCACACGCAGGGAAGCCGGGCGGGTGGGGCCACAAATCCTCGCATCCACACGCCGAAATCCATGATCGCCGATGATGATTACGGGGTCGGTCAGATGGTGGATCTGATCAGCCGCAGCCCGGCATGGAGCAGCACGGCGATCTTTGTGATCGAAGACGACTCCCAGGATGGACCCGACCATGTGGACTGTCACCGTTCGATCTGCTATGTCATTAGCCCCTGGATCAAGCAGAACTCCATCGATCATCACTTCTACAACACGGACAGTGTCCTGAAAACAATGGAGCTGCTACTGGGCCTTCCGGCGATGAACCAGTACGATGCGGTTGCCGATCCGATCCTGGATTTCGATACCAGCCCGAGCAACAGCATGGCTTACAGTGCCATTCTGCCTGCGAAGAGCATCATCAGCGACCTGAATCCTTCGATGACCGCTCTCTCCATTATGGACCATAGGAGTGTCCAGTACCAGATGGCGATGCTCTCCAATAAGATGGACTTCAAGCACCCGGACGCGGCCCCGGATGAACTGCTGAACCAGATCATCTGGAAAAGCATCATGGGCTGGAATAAAAAAATGCCCGCGCCTGTTCATGGGCTCACGCTGACACTCGCACATTCTGCGAAAGCACACACCACTCACGACAGCGACGACTAGTACGTTTCAGCCAGCAAAAAGCCCGGCCTTCTGTCTTTGCGACAGAAGGCCGGGCTTTCGAATTTATGTCTGCGGTCTGCAAGCATCAGCGCCGCCGGGCCAGCAGAAGGCAGACATCGTCGTGCAGGCGGTTCTGGGCAAACGCTTTTGCACCCTCTAAGATCCCCTGGCCGATCTCTGCCAGAGATCCCAGCGAAAGAGATTTTGCGGCGAGACGGGCCATCCCATCGTTGCCGAGAAATTGCCGTCCATGACGTGCTTCCGTAATCCCATCTGTCGCGACCAGCAGCAGGTCACCGGTCTCTAAGTAAAGATCAACGCCTAGGTAATTGGCTTTGGGTGCGATCCCAAGAGGGACGCCGCTGACTTTGATCTCCTCGAACGAACCATCTGGGTGCAGAACAATGGGAGGTTCCGCGCCTGCCGCGGCAAGATGAGCCATGCCGGTGTCTGTCTCGACGATTGCCAGTGTGAGGACCACAAAATACTCCTGATTGCTGCCCTCCATTGCCTGCGCCTCGCACAAAAAAGCATTCAGGCGGCTCAAAGCCGAAGCCGCATCGGAATGTTCCCGCAGATAGGCACGCAGCGTGTATTTGATTTCAGCGGTGCGGCTGGCCGCTTCCAGACCCTTGCCGGAGACATCTCCGACGACCAGGGCCAGCCGGCTGCCGTCGAGTGCAAACACGTCGAAGTAGTCACCGCCGACCAGTGCTTCGTTCCAGGCAGGGCGGTAAACTGTTTCCACTTCCAGACCGGTCAGAATGCTTGCGGGTGGTTTGTTCAGGAGCGACCGCTGGAGAGACTCCGCAATGCGCCGCTCCTGTTCGTACAAAGCGGTCAGTTCCGCCTGCTGCCTGCGGCGCTCGGTGATGTCGCGCACGCTCACAAACAGCAGCGGTTTGTTTCCGATAGTCAGCGCAGTGACACTTGCTTCAATAGGAAAGGTCGTGCCGTCCGCCCGCCGATGCTCCGACTCGAACGGGGGGATAGTTTCTGCCTGGGCCTGCTGGAACAGAGCTTGATACTGAATTTCTTGAAGCGTTGCATCAACATCAATCACTTTCAGGGTCTGTATCTGCGCCTCTGTGTACCCTAGAGAGCGCCGAGCCGCTTCATTGACATAACTGAAGTTTCCAGCGGCATCTATCAGAAAAAACGCATCATTTGCTTTATCGCTGAGGAATTGAAACTGACGCAGAGCGTCTTCGGCTGCTTTGCGCTCTGTGATCTCGACGACAATCGCGCCGACACCCAGGCGCTGACCTTCCGCATCATCGACCGGATAATAACTGCTGAGCCAAAAACGTTCCTCGTCCGGTGCCGTGACACTTCGCACTTCCACGCCGACCTGCGCCTGACCCGTTTCCAGAACAGGTCTGAGGCTGTCACCGACAACGGATGCGAACTGCGGCTGTGCTTCGGTCACAGTGCGTCCCAAAAGGTCCTGTGCGGCAACGCCGCTGATCTGTGCGAGAGTTTCATTGACCCGCCGGTAGCGAAGCTCACGGTCGAAGAACGCAAACCCGACCGGAGCAGAGCTCAGCAGTGTGTCCAGCAAAGCGACGGTTTCCTGAAGCTGAAGCTCGACGGTTTTCCTTTCGGAGTCACTCTGCTGCCGATCTGAGACATCGGTTTGGATTCCGATATAATGTGTGACGGTGCCCTGCGGATCGCGTACCGGCGAAACCGTGACTTCGTTCCAGAACGCACTGCCATCTTTGCGGTAGTTCAGGATCAGGGTCTGAGATCGCTGCTGTGTATGGATAGCATCCCGCAGTTCTCGAATCGACTGAGGGCTGGTCTCCGCGCCTTGCAGAAACCGGCAGTTACGCCCCAAGACTTCAGGTTCCGTGTAGCCGGAAAGTGCAAGAAAGGCCGGATTGGCATAAACAATCGGGTAGTCCGGCAGAGAAGCGTCCGAGATGATAATGCCGTTGGATGCTGCTGCAATAGCGTTATCGCGCACGCGCAGAGCGCCGAGCACAGCTTCTTTCTCGCGCTGAACCTGCTGGAAGCGGATTGCGGAGCGCACGGACCGAGCGACAAGCTCCGGGGACATGATTGATTTTGGAACATAGTCCACTGCGCCTGCGTTCATCAGCGCCATCATTGTCTCCTCATCGCGCTGGCCGGTCAGGACAATAATCGGGACGTGAACATTCTGATCGCGAACCTCAATCAAGAGCTCCAGCCCGCTGCCGTCAGGAAGCATATAGTCCAGGAAGATACAGGAGAACTCTTCCCGGCTGAGAGCCTCGCGTGCGCCTGCCAGGGTTTCGACTTCGACCAGATCTGCCGCAATCGTGTCAAACTTCAGTGCATCCCGAGTCAGGGCACGACGCAGGGCATTACGGTCCAGGGCATCGTCATCGACAATAAGAATACGGAGACGGTTAGGCACAGCAAGCTCTTTCTCTGTCAGCTTATACACACTTTTATCTTACAGTTGTACCCAAAACAGCACAGATACAAGAAAAATTTGTGTTCAAGGTTGGCAGGATGCAGGCATAAACGGAAATAACAGTTGCAAATAGAGTTTTCCATATGCTATACTCTCTGTCGTACTTACTCTCAGTACGCTGCATATGCCCACGTAGCTCAGTGGTAGAGCACTTCTTTGGTAAAGAAGAGGTCAAGGGTCCGATTCCCTTCGTGGGCTTTTTCTGCTTCTCTGCTGGTAGATTTACTCTGCCAGTGACCCTTTCTTTCTCTCCGGCAACTTTCTCTCTTTCCCAAATGGGAGGATTGATTGCCGATGACACCTCTTCTTTCCCGTAAACGTGGAAATAACCACGTCTCCATTCCCCTACCTGAAATCAAGCGATTTCTGAGCGGGTATGTCGTCGAGTGCCGATACCGACAACTCTCCCCTGCTACCATTGCTTCCAATTCAGGCATGGTTTCCAAACTTGTCTGGTGGCTGGAACACAACGGTTCCGATACCTGCGGTCGTATGGAAATCCAGCAGTTTCTTTCGTATGTTGGCGACGGTCATACCGACCGGGCTGGACGTTGGGGAAACGCCTATGAGCATACAGCGAACCGCCCTTCAACTCTTCTCACCTACCATGCTCGTCTGAGCGCATTCTTCACCTGGCTCGAAACCGAAGAGTTCATTGAAGCCTCTCCAATGGAGAATGTCAAACCTCCCATCGTTCGCCGCGATCAGATTCAACCTTTCACCGAAGATCAGATTTCCTCACTCCTCGAAGCCGCTAAAGGGGCAAAGTATCCTAAACGAGATGTAGCAATCCTCTTGTTCCTACTGGATACCGGAGTTCGTGCAAGCGAGCTTTGCGGCCTTCGGATGCAGGACATTGACTTGATCGGTAAGAAAGCCATCGTGCTAGGGAAGGGCAATAAGCACCGAGCAGTATTCTTCAGCCGAGCCACGGGAAGAGCCTTGAATGCTTACTTGCGAGGTTCTTCCCGTGGACCAAATGAAGCGTTCTTCGGTTCAGAGAAAGGAGGTCACTTTTCTCCGTCAGGGCTGTTCCAACTCATCGAGCGGCTAGGGCATAGTGCGAGAGTAGGGGATACAACCCGTTGTAGTCCCCATACTTTCCGTCATACTGCCGCTATCTGGTTTCTCCGTTCCGGTGGCAATGTATTCTCATTGCAACAAATGCTAGGTCACGCTGACCTGAAAATGACTAGTCGATACATTGCTCTCGCTGAGGCCGACGTTCAATGTCAACACATTCAATACAGTCCAGTCGAGCGGCTGAAACGGGGAGGAAGATAATGGAAAATCCTACCCCATTCGAGGCCGGCTTTGAGGCGGCTCGAAAAAGCGATAGCAGATCGCGCCCGGTTACGGAAGAAAAGAGACTTGGTGTGGAGTGCGGAAGATCGCTTTGATTTCCATGCTGATTGGGAGCAGTTTCTGGAAGGCTGGATGAAAGCCATTCGGGAAGATAAAGAGCGTCAATTGTCTTGGGATGACTTCTATTTCCCAACCTGCGCGGAGGATGAAGATTAGTTGGCTGTTGCTGGTTTGGTGGTCGTCCCGCCCGGCCAGGAAGCCGCCTTTATGCTGCCTATACGCCCGTGTACCGGCTTTATTCTGCTTCCTGGGGCCGCCGCCCACAAAAGAAAATGAAGCCGGTACAGGCCCATGAAGCGGCTCTTAGTAGAAATCGATATGTAAGTTAACTTTTGCTATTTATGTCGCAAATATGATATAATTCTCAAACGAAATGACTATTAGATTTACATCTGTATCTTTTCGGTATCCATTTAACTGGGAGTAAGAGATTACTATGCTTGAGCGTTTCACGGGCACTGGCGGCGAGCGATATTTAGTTGAAGCTCTCAAAAACCATACTTTGATTGAGCATGATGAAGCGCTAGCGAAGCGCATTGCGGAAAAAGGAAGTCTGTCTGAGTTCAAGCTAGGTGAAGTTATTTTGACTGAGGGTGCGGCTGACAACGATGTTTGCTTCATCATCGTGGGTCAAGCAGATGTGCTAGTCAAGGGACGTCATGTAGCAATTCGTGGAACTAGAGACTCCATCGGAGAAATGGCAATTCTTGATCCTACCGCAACCCGCTCGGCGACAGTCAAAGCTATCACTGACGGAGTGTTGCTCAGGGTCAGTGAGCCTGACTTTCAGCAGATAGCTAATGATTTCCCTAGCGTATGGCGAATACTCGCTCAGGTCACTGCGGATCGCCTCAGACAGCGTGCCGCATTGCTAAATCAACCTAATGGTATGCCTGTACTCTTTTTAGGTTGTTCAGCAGAAAGTCTAAGTATTGCTCGTGAAATTCAGTCTGGTCTGATGCATGACAACATAGATGTTATAGTGTGGACAGATGGAGTCTTTGGATCTTCAACGGTGACTATTGATGCACTGTTACAATCTGCACAAAGGTCTGATTTTGCAGCATTCGTGTTCAGTCCAGATGATAAAGTAGTCAGTCGTCATAAACAAGATGATGCTCCCAGAGACAATACTGTCTTTGAACTAGGTCTATTTATGGGCCGTTTGGATAGAAGCCGAACCTTTATCATCAAAGATGCCAGAGATGATGTCAAGATACCTACAGATCTTCTGGGGATCACGCCCATCAGCTATGTACATAAATCTGAGTGGAAATCGACATTGGGTCCGGTTTGTCAAGACTTGCGTACTGCAATAGATAGTCTAGGTCCTCGTTAGAGAAGGAAAACAAAATGGCGCTTAGTGATGATCTTGATGCTGAGGTAAAGACAATTTTCCAGACCACCTGGGATGAAAGAAAAGGTCAAAAAGTTCCTGAAACAAGTGACATCAGTTTAGGTAATCATGCCGTAAAGCTTACTGGTACAGTTCTTTACGCAGACCTAGCGGAGTCTACTAAACTGGTGGATGATGAGACCCAACAATTTGCTGCGGAGATTTACAAAACATTTCTGCATTGCGCGTCAAAAATAATTCGAGCTGACGGTGGTGTAATTACGGCCTTCGACGGAGACCGTATTATGGCAGTTTATATTGAGACGGATAACCAATCAGCGGCAGCCCGTTCAGCCTTAAAAATCAATCATGCGGTGAAAAAAATAATCAAACCGGCTATCAAAGCAGCTTATTCAACCCAGACCTATGCGGTAAAGCATGCAGTTGGCGTCGATACGTGCGATTTATACATTGCTCGTACCGGTATTCGTGGCTCTAATGATTTAGTTTGGGTAGGTAGGGCGGCCAACTATGCTGCAAAGTTGTGTGCGCTACGTTCTTCAGGGGCAAGTTCATTTATTACTTCAGATGTATTTGATTTACTAACAGACAAGTCAAAATACTCTGAAAGTGTTTTAATGTGGGAAAAGATGTGGTGGGCAGAAAAAAAGATTTACGTCTACAAGTCCACATACACGTGGAAGCCATAGAAAATAGCTAGCGGCAATTACGTACATCACTATTCAATATATAATTGAATGTTCAGCATACCGAGCGACCGGGCCGCGAAAACCGAACCGGGAAGAAAAGTGAGTCTATACAGTTCACGGTGCGGCTAAGAATCTGGCTTTTGCCATCAATATCTTCTTTCCGTAAATGGCGAATATAGTATAATTGATACGGACTTACATAAAAGTGCCGGTGCCGAGACTATTTCAGAGAAGGCTTGAGCACTTCATTACCGACGAAGTGCTCAAGGGCCCAATTCCATTCGTGGGCTAATTTTCAAGAACTTCTAGCAATCATTCCAACCGCCGAACCTCCATCTGCCTCCCCTGCTTCTTCCATCCGCAAACAAGAGAGCATTAAAAATCCTGCACCGTATCAATACTGTCCAAACCATGTTATGATAGAGTGTTCCCTTCGTGCTCTTGGCTGTTTCTGCACCAGGCAAACTTTTATTTTTAAATTCGCACAAACACCGAACCGTTTTGCCTGCCGCTGCCGTTATAACACCTGAACCAGCCTGCATTTTCGACTTTTACCGACACGCCGCAGCCCCTAATAACCATGATTGCTTCCATCGCTACTGAGCCGGCAATAAGTCAGCCGGAAACGTCTGCCGCTATCATTATGAAAGATGGGTTTGAATGGATCGATCTGGAAGACATCAAGCCGAGTGATGCTGCAATCCGTCTCGCTCCCGGCGACTTTGCCCTGAAGCAGCAGGTGCTGCCGCTGGAAATCGAAGACGGCGTTCTCGTAGTCGCCATCGGAGTGCCGGAGTCACTGGCCGCTGCCGACGATTTAGGCGTTCTATTGCACATGCCGACTCGCGCTGTGCTGGCGTCTGCGGTTCTGGTGCGTGAAAAGATAGAAGAGATCTTTCTGGAGCGTATTCTCGCAGGTCTGCCGGGCCAGAACGAAGATGGTGGACTGGCGACGGAGATTGACGAGACCACCGATCTGGCTGACCTGCAAAAGATGGCAGGCGAGACCGCCGTGGTCCAGATGGTCAACCTGATCTTTGCTCAGGCAGTCCGGGACGGTGCCAGCGATGTCCATGTCGAGCCGTATGAGCGGGAAGTCAAAATTCGCTACCGGGTCGACGGGATGCTGCGTGACATCATGAGTCCGCCGAAGCGAATGCATGCCGCATTGGTTTCGAGGCTCAAGATTTTGGGCGAAATGAACATCGCCGAGCGCCGACTGCCGCAGGACGGGCGCATCCGAATTGTGATCGCCGGACGAAATGTCGATGTCCGTGTCAGCATCGTCCCGACTGTCTACGGCGAACGGGCCGTCATGCGTATCCTCGACAAGGGTACAGCGATGCTTGGCCTGGAAGAGCTGGGAATGCGGTCCGACACGCTGGAACGCTTTCGCCGAATGATCCGTGTTCCCCACGGCGTCATTCTTGCGACTGGCCCGACCGGCTCAGGGAAATCCACGACACTCTACGCAGCCCTTCAGGAGATCTGGTCTCCCACCACCAATATTTTGACCATTGAAGACCCGGTCGAGTATCAGGTCAAAGGCATCGGTCAGATTCAAGTTCGGCCCCAGATCGGGCTGACATTCGCGAACGGCCTGCGCTCGATTGTCCGTCAGGACCCGGACATCATCATGGTCGGCGAGATACGTGACCACGAAACTGCCGAGATCGCTATTCAGGCCGCTCTCACCGGCCACTTAGTCTTCAGTACGCTGCACACCAACGATGCCCCCGGCGCGGTGACTCGTTTACTGGATATGGGTGTCGAGCCGTATTTAGTCGCATCGTCGCTCACCGGCACAGTCGCCCAGCGGCTGGTCAGACGAGTCTGTCCGTTCTGTTCCGAGCCGGCTGCTTTCGATGCGCCGTCTCTGGAAGTTCTCGGTATCACCCCCGCCGATTGGTCCGGCGACATTCCCTTTCGGCAGGGGCGCGGCTGCGACAAATGCCTGCAAACCGGCTACCGGGGCCGGGTCGGTCTCTATGAGCTGTTCGTCGCCGATGAGGAAATCCGGCGCATGACTGTCGAGCGGGCGGCCTCGTCTGCTATGAAAGAACGTGCCGTGCAGACTCAGGGAATGCGAACCCTGCTCGGCGACGGCAGGCTGGCCGTACTCGAAGGCAAGACTACGCCGGAAGAAGTGATGCGTGTCTGTGCGCGGGAGTCGTATTAAAAAGCCACGGAATAAATTCCGAGGCTGCCAAAACCTCAGCGTCCAGGGGACGCCGGAGCGGACTTGCTCCTATTCTTGTGTCGCCTCGACACTGGGCACTTTCCAGCCTCGGAATTTATTCCGTGGCTTCCTGAGTGGAATATTTTCAGCTCTATCACTACGGAAGTCGATCTATGGCCCAGCAGACTTTTACCTATACTGCCCTGGATTCGTCCGGCACCCATCGGGCAGGCGCAATCGAAGCCGAAAGCCGGGACGCCGCCGTGGCCCGGCTGGCGACAGAAGGGCGCTTTGTGCTGGAAATCGGCGCGTCGTCAGCCCGGCAGACGTCAGAGCCAGGGGCAAACCGTTCCGGCAAGCAGCCGTCCAAACAAGACTTAGCCCTCTTTACGCGCCGCCTCGCAGACCTTGCCTCCGCGGGACTGCCGCTTGACCGTGTGCTTCAAGTCGTCGCGGACCAGTCCGAAAGCGGGGCGCTGAAGCGCATCTCGGAAGAAGCGCTGGTCGATGTCCGCTCGGGAATGCCGATCAGTCAGGCACTCGCAAAGCACCCGAAATACTTTAACAGCGTGTTTACTCAGACGCTGCGGGCGGGCGAGGCCAGCGGACAATTCGGGGAAGTCGCCAGCCGATTGGCTGACTACCAGGAAAAAGAAGTGACCCGGCGTGGTCAGGTCACTAGCGCGTTAGTCTATCCCGGTGTGCTTGCGACGACATCTCTGGGCGTCATTATATTTTTGATCACGTTTGTCCTGCCGCGCCTGTCCGGCGTGTTCGCTGAGATGGGCGACGATCTCCCGATGACGACTAAAGCCTTGCTGGGCACGTCGGCCTTTGTCATCCACAACTGGCTGATACTGATCGTTGTGATCGCAGGAGCGGTGATTGGACTGCGGGCCTGGCTTGCGACCGTAGGCGGGGCAGATGCGCGTGATCGGTTCTTACTGTCCGCGCCCATCATCGGACCTGTCGTTCGGAAGGCAACGGTTTCACGTTTTGCCCGTGTGCTCGGCACCCTGGTCTACGGCGGCGTTCCGATTTTAGAGGCTCTGGAGATCGCCGGGCTGTCTGCCAGCAACCGCGTCTTTCTCAAAAGTGCTCAGGCCGTGGAAGGGGATGTCCGGGCAGGCCGGGCGATTGCGGAAGCGATGCGCGATGCCGGCAGCTTTCCGCCCGTGCTGACCCACATGGTCGGGGTGGGCGAGGAGATCGGCGACCTGCCTAAGATGCTCGGACGGGTCGCCGATAGTCTGGACTTCGAGGTGGATACCGGCATCCGCCGATTAGTCGCTCTGGTTGAACCTGTGATCGTGCTTTCGATGGGAACTGTCGTTGGGTTCGTCGTTTTGTCGGTGCTCCTGCCAATTTATCAGGCGCAGAACTTAGTTAAATGAACATAAATATGAGATTTCGCCGTTCCCGCCGCGCCTTCACGCTCATCGAAATGCTGGTCGTCATTTTGATTCTGGCGATCCTTGCCGCCCTGATCATCCCGCGCCTGATCGGGCGCACCAGCGATGCCAAGATCGCCAAGGCAAAAAGCGACATTGCCACGGTGAGCAGCCTTTTGCAGCAGTATCGGCTTGACAGCGACCGCTATCCGACGACCGAGGAAGGCTTGAACGCCCTGCGTGTCAAGCCCAGCAGCGCGAAGAATTGGAAAGGGCCGTACACGACAAAAGACATTCCTTTGGACCCCTGGGGCAGTCCCTACGTTTACCAGGCCCCCGGTCCCGACGGTCAGGATTTCCTGGTCACCTCCTACGGCGCGGACAATGCGCCGGGCGGGGAAGGCGATGCCGCCGACATCACCAGTGACCAGTAAACGGCGCGGCTTTACACTGATCGAGCTGATCGTGGTCCTCTTTGTCTTGCTGCTGCTAACGACAGCCATTGTGCCGCGCGTTGTCGCTATTCAGCGGTCGCGCCGTACCAAAGACCTGGAAGCGAAGATCATTCGCCTGCCCGCCGAAGCCCGAAATGAGGCTGTGCGAAGCGGAAATCCCGTGCGAATCCGCGTGGACGGCGCGGCGCTGGTTATGGACAGAGCGCCGATCAATGGCACTGCGGAAGAAGTCAAACGGATTGCACTGGGTACCGGCATTCAAGTAAACACTGTGGAAGAGGCCGGTCAGCCATCGAATACAGGCTCCTGGCAATGGACGATCTACCCGGACGGCAGCGCAGACGACGGCGGTATCCAGTTCACGGAAGGGACGGCCCAAAAATCGCTGGTATTGTCTTCCGACGGCAGTGTACGGTGGCTGATCGGGGACTTGCCAGCGGGAACGCCGGAACGGTGGCCTGCGGGGCAATTGCAGCAGCGCAATTAGAACCCACCTCCTTGCTTCACAGGGGGCCTCCCGAAGCGGGAGGACGAAGAGGTTAGAATGCAAACCGTAGGGGCGCTGCTTGCTGCGCCCTCTGATCTGGTCTCTTCGTCTTATGGATTTCCGTGGTAGGTTCCAGCGAAAGGGCAATCTCTGTTGAAACGCGGCTTTACGCTCATTGAAGTGCTGGTCACGGTCGTGCTCGTTTCTATCGCCATTGTCGGTGTGCTGGGCGGCATCCGCTCCATTCAAGCCGCCGGTGCTCAGGCTAGGAGCGCGGACCTTTTGCAGCGACTGGCAGCGGAACAGATCGGCGATATGCGGCTGCTATCGGACCCGAGCACCGGAGGCAATTCGGGCGATTTCTCTGACCGCGGGCATTCTGAGATCACCTGGGCGGCCAATGTCGAAACAACAAACGCCGCCAATGTCGACAAAGTCACAGTCACGGCGACACGCGGGCGCATCTCGCAGGCCGTCTCGACGCTGATATTCGTCCGCCCCTCGACGGGAACGGCTTCGGGAGGGACGCCTCCATGAGCGTTCGGGGCAGACATCGGCATCAGCGGGGCGTGACCTTGATCGAGCTGCTGATCGTCCTGGTCATCACAGCGATTCTTGCTTCTGCCATCGGGTATGCGTTCACTGCGGAATTGACCATGCAGCGGACTGAGGAAAAACGCCGTGCCGATTTGGACAAGAGTGATGCGATGGTGCATCAGATCACGCGCCTGCTGCAAGGGGCAAAGCTGAACGTGCCGGTCGCGGCTGCTCCGGCAGCAGGTCTTGCCGGGGCAGGAGCTGTTCCGTCGGCGGCAGCCAGCCCCGTAACTTATTTCGATGCGGTGATGGAAAACGGCGCAAACGATCTGGGCTGTGACCGACTGACCTTCACTACGACCGCTCCTGCGCTGCCGATGGGGGCAGTGTACAGCACGGACGATTTCGAGACTCAGCAGGGGGCACGGGGTCCCGTCGGGGGACTGTCGGAAGTCTCCCTGGGTGTCAACCCAGTCGGCGATGCGAACGGCAGAACGGGCCTGTTCGAGCGCATCGAGCGGCCAAGCGATTCAGACCCGACTCAAGGCGGGTTCGAGTCTGTGCTCGACTCTCAGGTCGAGCGCATCGGTTTCCAATTTTGGGACGGCGAAGAATGGGTTTCCGATTGGATCACTACAAACCCGCCCCGTCTGCCCCAGGCCGTCAGGGTCAGCTACACGCTGAGAGGGCAGCCGTCAAACGATGTTCACATCTTCGATGTCCCGCTTCCTGCCAGCGACATCAGCGCCGATGCGCCTCAAAGTGCAGGTGCCGTCCAATGACTACCATGACAAAATCGCAGCGCGGATACATTCTGGTACAGGCTCTGGTCGTCATCGCCGGACTGCTGGCACTCATGGCGATGCTTGCCGCCGACCAGCGTGTCGGTACCCAGGCCGTCCAGGACCGGCTGCGGCAGCGGCGCTCGGATGCCGCAGTCGATGCGGCCGTGGCCCGCGCTCTGGGCGTGGTGCAGAATACCAGCCCCAGTGTCGTGACTTTAAACGACGACTGGGCGCAGCTTGGCGACAATGGCAATGAAAAGTTCAATTTAGGGGATGCCACTTTCCGGGTGCAGATCATCGATGCCGGGGCGCTTGTCAATGTCAACAGTGCTCCTGCCGAGCAGCTCCAGCGTCTGCCGCTGACTCAGGAGCAGGTCCATTGTCTGCTGGACTGGCGTGAGCCGAAAACGCAGGCAAGGCCGGACGGCGCGAAAGACGACTACTATCATGCCCTGCCTACTCCCTATAATGCAGAGCTTGGGCCGCTGGCGACAGAAGATGAGCTGCTGCTGGTCAAAAGCTGGACCGGGCAGACCCTCTATCAAGTGCCGCAGTCCGCGTCATCCGATCAGTTGCTGACAGATTCAGAGGGAAATTCGCTGCCGCTGGCTTCTTTGCTGACCGTAGACAGCGGGACGGGAAATACGCGGGCTTCAGATGCCCAGCGCATCAATCTAGGACAGCCCGGAGCCGATCCGACAGCGCTCACGCAGGCGGGGATCAGCCCGGATATCGCCATGCAGATCGAGGCGCAGGCCCCGTTTACGTCCTTCACCACGCTTTTGGTGCTGCCGATTATCCAGCCTCAAACCGCAGGGGCACTGCTGGACACAGTCACATTCACGACTTCAACGCGGGTCGAAGGAAAGATCAACTTGAACACAGCGTCTCAGGCCGTCCTGCGAACCCTTCCGGCGGTGACACCGTCTCTTGCTTCGGCTATCGTGAACCATCAGTCATCGGGCTTCCGGAAGCTCAGTGAGCTGACCACGCTGCCGAAAATGACCCCGCCGCTGCTGGCTCAGATCGCCGATAGCGTCACGGTTGGGAGCGATACGTGGATCGTTCGCGCCTACGGCCAAAGCGGCGGGGTCGGAACCGCAGTGGAGGCGGTCATTGGCCTGCGTGATGGCCGCGCCCAGATCATCACATGGACGCGGCTCAGCACGACGGGCTTGCCAGGCTGGTGGGGCTGGGAAACGCAGACCAGCTCAGCGGCAGATGCGGGGGACGCGCATTGAAGATCAGCACAGTAAAAATCAGCCAAGCTACCCAATCTCCGGTTCATCTTGAATGGACGTCGGGTGGCGTTCGGGCCGTCAATATCGTGACACATGAGAAAGCCGAAGCGGCCCATCTGTCCGATCTGGGCACGATCCTAAGCGGACAGGCGACTGTACTGGTCGGGATCGGGCGGCGGGACGTATTTATGAAAACCATGCGTCTCCCGAAAGCGGACTCGGACGATCTGCGGCGTATTCTCAGCGTTCAGCTTGGACAGTTGTTCCCGCTGCCGCCGGATCAGCTTGCGTTCGACTTCTTCCAGACCGCCGATCTCACTGCCGAGGGCTGCCTGACTGTCGTTGCGGCCATGCGGAGCGAAGACCTCAAAAAGCTGCAATCGGAGCTTAAGACGGCCGGGCTGACTGCCTCTCGAATTCTGCCTATCTCGCTGGCCGCCCCTGCCGTGGCGGCAAGCGCGGGGCAGGAAGACGCTCTGGTGATCGAGTCTGGTTTGAGTGGCTTTGCCCTCGATGTCGTGCGGGGCGGGACAATCGTGTTCAGCCGGGTGGTTCCGGGTGCAAGTGATATCGGTTGCGAGGCGACACGTACTCTGGCTGCTGCCGGTGCCAAAGCATTGCCGATTGTCTCCGTCGGCACCGTGAATCTACCGGATACGATGCCGGGCCTTGGTTCTACTCTCAGTCTCCTGCATGGATCGCCACCGTTCTCGTTTCGACTGGCGGAAGACCGGGTTCGGGATACCAAAAAGCGGGCAGGGGACCGGACACGGCTGGCGGTTCTTCTCATGCTGTCTGCGTTTTTGCTGGTCGCCCTGGTCGCCGCCGACCGGGAGGCGGCGCAGGCCTCTGTCAAGCGTCGGCAGGGTGTTCTCGCCCGGCAGCTCACTCGCTTGCAGTCGATCCAGGACACCGAAGCGGCGGAGGCGCAGAAAGTCAGCGCTGTGCAGGACGTGCTCGACCGGGCATTTGTTCCCGCTCAGCCGCTCGGCGACATTGTCGGCGTCGTCGGGGACAGCCTGCCGCCTGGTTCCTGGCTTTCCGGCCTGGGTGTCGAGCGCGGCAAGCCCCTTCAAATTCGGGGCACGACAACGACGGCTGCCGACGTGCCGCGCATTGTCCATACCCTCGGGGCAAACACGCGATTTCGGGACGTTCATTTAGTCTTCGCGAACAGTGTCACCATCGGCAAAGCGCGAATGGTAGAGTTTGATGTCAGCGCAGTCTGTGTCGGCAACCTGCCTCTCTCCGAGCCTGACAAAACCGATGGAGGCAGCTCTGTCCATACAGAGTCTCAACCGACAGGAGGCGCAGAATGATCAGTTTCCAGCGCCGCGAAGATGTCCTGCCAAGTGCTTTGATGGTGCTCTCTATTCTGGTTTTGGCGGGTACTCTCGCCTATATGCTGCTGATTCCAAAGCCCAGCGCGGCGGCGAATACTCGGGCAGGCACCAGCAGTCGGCGGCGAATGGTAGATGACATCGCCGATACGCGAAAGCAGACATCTCTTGCACAGGCTGCCGTTCGTACCCGTCTCTGGCAGGGCGATCCTGAAGCTGTCACGGCTACGATTTTAGCCCAGATTGAAGAACAGACAGGAAAACATTCCCTCAAGCTGATGGCGTTCCGGCCCGACCGGTCGCAGGAGTTTGAGGAAGTGACTGAGCTGCGCTTCGATGCTCAGGTAACCAGTTCTTACAAGGATGTCCATTCTCTGATGGATACGCTAGATGCGCCCGGCAGCAAAGTCGCCCTGCGCTCTGTTCAGATCACCCAGTCTCAGACAGCAGGCAGCACGGTATCGGCGACGCTTGGCCTGTCGGCCTTTGTCGCGACTGACCCGTCTCTTGCCCCGTTGCCCGTGAATGGAGGCCGGCATGGCTAAGATCAGTCGTCCCGCCGTGTATACCTTCGTGGCCGCCGTTGCTGTTTATGCGGTCGTGCTCTTGACCCAGCCGGACCCGCCTGCCCCGCATCCGAGAACACACGCCGTGCGTCACACGGAAGTGGCTGCCGACGGTTTCCTGCCGGAAGACCTCTCGGCACACTTTGCCCGGTACCATTCCGGGAAGCGTGATCCGTTTCAGTCTAAAAGTGCAGGCTTGCGGGGTGCGGAGGCTGCTTCCGGCATGAAGCACGGCACTTGGACTTTGACCGGCATCAATACCATCAACGGCGTCCCGAACGCCCTGATTGAAGACAGCGTCACCGGAGACAGCGTGTTCCTGAAGCCCGGCGACCGGTGGCAGGGTCTGCGTGTCCTGTCTATCGGCACCGATGCCGTCGCGTTCCTGAACGCGTTAGGCCAGCAGACTCATCTGGCTTTCCGTCCCCTGGAAGCTGCCGCGCCGGAGCCGGGACAGGGCAGCACAGGCGGTCCGTTCCATCTTCAGGGATTGGGAACAGTCAGCCCGTTTCCGGTCGGTCCCGGCAACATTCGCGCTCTTCCGGTCCTGCCGCCTTTAGGATCGCCGCCTGCTCCACAAGGAAGATAAACTGTTATGAAGTCATCTCGTTCACTGATGCTTTTGTTCGCCCTGGGAATTCTCGCCGCTGCGGCAGACGGCGATGTCCCGCCGCCACTCACTCCGACGCCTGCTGCGGCTCCTCCCGTTGTTTTGACCCCAGCACCGGTTGTCGTGGTCGTTCCCAGCTCTCTACCTGTGGTCAAGCCTGCGCCTAAAGCTGCGGCAAAGAAAGTGATAAAAAGCGTCAAGCCACCGCGTAAGCCTGCGCCCAAAAAGGTCGCCAAAAAGCCTGCGAAGCCGGTTGTCATCCCGCCGCCGTGGGCGACCTTCGATCTCAATCCCAGTGTCAAGGTCAAGCTCGACTTCCGTAATGCCAGCGTGGACGCTGTCATCCATGTCTTGAGTCAAACCAGCGGCATTTCGATTATCAAAGATCCCTCTCTAGTCGGCGGGGTGACGCTGCAAAGCCCCAAGCCGCAGTCGCTAAACGATGCGTTTGCTATGTTTGACGCCATCCTGCACCTCAAAAATTACGAAATGACTAAAGACGGGAATTTTTTGCTGGTCGCGCCCCGTGTCGCAGTTGTGGCAGGCAGCCCGCCTGGCGGGCCTGGTGGTGTGTCACCCATACCTGGCGGTCCGGCCATGCCTGGGCAGCCGGGTGGGATGCCGCCCGGCATGGGCCAGCCGGGCGGGCCTCATATGATGGGACATCCCGGAGGGCCTCCATCTCCCAGCGCACCGCCCAGCACGGAGCCGGCGCTGAAAGTCTATCTCATCCATTACGCCAGTGCGACTGAAGTCGCGCGTGTCATCACCGATGTCTTCGGGGCCGGCAGTCCGCCGCCGCAGCCGAACTTCTTCCCGCAGCCGGGTCCGCCGACTCCGACACCGGGAAAGCCTGTTATCAAAGCCTCTGCCGAAGATTACAGCAACACGGTGATTGTCTATGCACCCCCTGCTCAGCAGACAGACATCGCCGCATTTATCGCACAGATCGATAAGCCTTCGGATGAGCCCCAGGAGCCGCGTGTCTTCAAACTGCAATATTCACTGGCTGAAGACCTGGAGCCGGTGATTCAGGGCGTACTTAACGACAGCGCTTCTCTTGGCCGAGGGGTGACAACCACAGCAAAACAGCAGCAGGACCGCAACCGGCAGCAAGTCTATTTCTTCGATCAGTCCAGCAACTCGGATAACCAAAGCGGAAGTGTCATCGCAGACGCTCGCACGAACTCGCTTGTCGTGACCGCGACAAAGGACAATCTCGATCATATTGCGGTTATTCTCAAAGAGCTTGACCAGCCTGCCATTTTCCAGAGCACGACCTGGGTCTATTCATTTAAGAATGCCCGTGCCGACGTAGTCGCGAACCTGCTCAACCAATCCTTCGGCAACAAAACGACGAACGGCCCTGTGGGCGGTTCCCTGACCAACACAGGACTCAATCAGAGCAGCGGCAGTCAGGTAGGCCAGACAAGCGGCGAAAGCGGCGGCGGCACCAGCCAGCCGCCCAGCCTTCAGACCAATTCAGGCCAGCAGAATAACAACAGCAACAACCCGCGCCAGGA
>JBPBQB010000284.1:0-59755 GCA_050954545.1 Janthinobacterium lividum
TCTTCGAGATCGAGAGGCAGTTCGACTTTTCGCCAGTGCTGAATCAAATAATGAATTCGGTTCTGTAAAACGGCTACGAGGAGCGCAAATTCTAGCTGTTCTACTGTCCGAGCGATTTCTTGTGGACTCAGTGCCACAGTATCAACAGTGTTTTCTTCTATCCACTCCCGCAGGCGACCTTGAACCCTGACGTTTTTAGTAATCGCAAGCTGAACCAACTGATGCAATTCGTGATCGTTCTTTTCACCCAGCGGATCGTGCAGATAAACTTCAAAGCTGTCCAGCATTGTGTCCGCATCAGTCGGCTTTTGCGACAGGCGATAAAAGAGCGTTAAATCGGTGAAGTAGCTCTCCTTTTCTACCCATGCCTGTAGTGATGGACAGTTTAACAGTAGATCATAAATCCGATTCTGTACTGTCTGCACGATGTCGTTGCTGTTACACCAGTCCCCTACTCCTGACGAGCCAAGTGGCCCACAGCCTTCTCGGTTCATTTTGGAAGCCACATGCTGTTGAAGCTGGCCTAGCCAAGCACTCTGCCCCTGGCTTACTCACTGATGTTACGCAGACATAGTCAACCTCTGGGCTGACCGATCAAATTGTTCGGCTGAAGTGTCTGCCACTGGCCGAACGCGGCTTGCAACGCCGCCACATAGAGTTTCTGTTTCAGCGCGAAGTGGCTGCACTTCGTCGTGATCTTTACGGTCTCTAACTTGACGTAGGCACACAGCGAAAGAAAAACGTGGTTGCTCTGCGTCGTCTTCGTGCGGGTCGGCGAACATGCAAGCGACGCGTTCTGCTTCAAGGATTTATGGTAAACCTCGACCTGCCACCGTTCTTGGGATTTGATCTCTTGGTAGAGGCGCATGATCTGGCCGCCGTCAAGCGTTAGATCACTGGTCACTAGATACAACACGCCCTGGCTGCCGTCTTTGTTCGTAAAGACTTGCTTCACCAAAAGCAGCGCAAAAGGCACTTGTTCCAGATACACTTCCCGCGCCTGCCCGTGTTCGAGTGAAAGCGTTTGGACTGCTTGAAAGCGTCCGTCTTTCTTGTCCTGCCCAGACAGGGCAATGTTGCGGTTGGACTTGAGGGGCATCACGAAGTCTTTGCCCAGTTCGGTTTTGATTAACTTCATGTTATCCGCTGCCGCGAACCACACGTCATTGAGGCTTTATTGGGGTGAGGCCATAGCGAAAGGGCATCCCGTTCTTGACGCAGGCTTTGAGCATACTCTGGTAGTGCGTGTTCTTACTGACGGTCGCCCGCCGCTTGGTCTGCCCTGTCTTTTTGTCCGTGAACTCTTCGTCCTTTTCGACCAGTGCAAAGGCTACAGGCAGCGAGACCTCCTCGGTGCAGTAGAGCGTCGTCAGGAAGTTGATGCCCTTGATGCTGGTGCCTGTGGTGTGATCGTAGTGCCAGCCGATTAACTCGCTTTGGTCGGTGTGTGGCTTATGAGCGATACTATCGTCCATGACCAGAACTGCGTTCTCGTTTTGGACCTGGCGCACGAGTGGCTTCACGATCTGCCACAGGTTGGCCGAGGTGTAGGGCTTTTCGGACAAGAACCGCGTGATCTTGTCATGGCTGAGGTGCGCCTGCAAAAGCCGCGAAAGCCCCGTGGCTGTGGTGGGGCCGAACGACGAGATCAGGTAGTCGGCGTACAGATCGAGCAGCGTCTTGTCCATGAGACAAGTTTACCAAAATCAGATTGCATCAACACATGGCAGACGTTAATGTCTGCGTAACATCAGTTAAGTAAATAACTGCTCTGGCATGTGTTGAAAAGCGCTGATGGTCCAATTGGACCGTCAGCGCTTTTTTGGTTAAGCTGTAGTGGAATGTTTTAGGAACAGTAAAAACGGAGCGTCAAAAAGACTTGCACCCTCACTGTCGGAGAAAGACGCACAGATCTTCAGTGCCTTGTTTCCCCGAACACGAGGAATGGCAGATCCTCCAGCGGTATGCTGCGAATTAAGGTTGGCAGCCGCCGTAGTTTTCACGGGCGAAGAGTTCTCGAAAAACAAAGTCAAGCTTGCCGGGTTAAACCCGCGCATAACGGCAAAATGTTATGGAGAGACAGAAGTGATACAGGCTCGTTCAATTTTCAGACGCATCCAATGTGTCAGACAGGGTTGGCACTGAGCGCGAGGAGTTTGGCGGCAATATGCCCGAGCGGCAGCACGAACTCGGCTCCGCCGCAGGAAATAGCTTCTTTAGGCATGCCGAAGACGACGCAGGAGGCTTCGTCCTGAGCAATCGTGTGTGCCCCGGAGTCGCGCATCGTTTTGAGTCCGCGTGCGCCGTCATCGCCCATTCCGGTCAGAATGGCGGCCACGGCGTTCTTGCCGGCGTGCCGGGCACAGGATTGAAACAGGACGTCCACCGATGGGCAATGTCGGTTGACTGGCGGTCCCGGCCCGACATGGACCCGATACTCGGCCCCAGAACGGACTAGGCTCATCTGTAGGCTGCCGGGCGCGACAAGCGCATGTCCGGGCAGAACCCGATCACCGTCCGCCGCTTCTTTGACATGAAGAGCTGAGAGGCCGTCAAGCCTTTGTGCATAAGACGCTGTAAAGCCGGGCGGCATATGCAGTACGATCAGGACGCCTGGTGAGTTCGCCGGCAGAGCCCGCATGACTTCTTTAACCGCTTCCGTGCCGCCGGTGGACGCACCGATTGCGATGATTTGGTGAGTCAGCCGGTAGGCGGCCGCCCCATGCGGCCCTGCCGGCGTCGCCAGGAGCGCCGATCTTGCCGACGACACCCGAGGCTGCAGCCGCGCTCTAGCAGCCGCTTTGACCTTCTCGACAATCTGCGCCGCGCCGCCGGAAACGCCGCTGAGTGTGTCCAGAGTCGGCTTCGGGAAAAAATCGATCGCGCCGAGTTCCAGTGCCCGCAGGGTGACATCGCATCCGGCCTGGGTCAGCGACGAAACCATCACGACCGGCATGGGATGACCATGCATCAGCTTTTCCAAAAATGTCAGCCCGTCCATGCGCGGCATCTCGATATCGAGTGTCAGCACATCCGGGTTGAGCTGCTTGATCTTTTCCCGGGCAAAGTACGGGTCCGGCGCGGTTCCGACTACTTCAATCTCCGGGTCGGAGGTCAGAATTTGCGTGAGCAACTGGCGCATCGCTGCACTGTCATCCACGATCAGAACACGAATCTTACTTGCCATAGGACAGCCTTTCTTTCAGTAATCAAAACTTTAGGTCGTTAAAACAAAGTCACGTTGGTATCGTCTTCGCGGGGTGACGACTTTTTAGGTCTTTGCAGACCTGCTCGCTCTGCCCGCTCGACCGCTTCCAGTTCGGCATTATCTGTCCCCGTCGCCAGAAGGCGCTTGAGCATTGTGCGCCCCGAGTCGGTAAAGAAATAGATTTCGCGTGCGGCATACCCACCAAGATCCCTGGAAACTATTGGAATGTTCTCCATCTCCAGAAAATGCAGTGCGAATTTGATGTTACTCTGGGGCACGTTGCCGTCCGTCTCGCGCATCCGCAGGACATGGCCACCGCCGAACACTTTTGCTTCGAGATGGTTTCGATCGGCCCCAGCGTGCATGCAGTCGTTGATCAAGAGCTCCATCGCATGGACACCGTAGCGGGCGCTGACGGCGTCGCCCGACGAACATGCCGGGAGCATAAAATGGTTCATGCCGCCGACGCCCGTGCGCGGGTCACGCAGGCAGACCGCGATACAGGAGCCAAGCACGGTGCGGACAACGGCAGGCTCCGCAGACGCACAGACACCGCCGATGTGAATCTTGTGCAGACGCCGGGAGCCAAGATCTACGGGCAGGAGGGAGTTCACGCGGCTTTCACCTGTTCTTGACGCTCCCGGAGACGGTAGATCGTATGGCCCACAGAATCGAAGTCGCCGTTGTTACCGAACAGGGATTCGGAGTGACCCAAAAACAGATAGCCGCCCGGCAGCAGACGCTCTTGGAACCGGGCAAACAGCCGCTGCTGGGTGGGCTTATCGAAGTAGATCACGACATTGCGGCAGAAGATCATATCAAATTGGACATCACTACGGATCGGCCAATCGTTGTCCAGCAGGTTGATCTGCCGGAAGGTAATCTGCTCCCGCAGCAAGGACTTGACTTTGTACTCGTCCTGCCGGATACCGGTGCCCCGCAGGAAATACTTATGCTGGAGATGCTGAGGAACGGGGGCGATCCGCTCACTGCTGTAAACCGCCGTCTCCGCGTGAGCCAGTACGTTCGTATCGATATCGGACGCAAGCTGCCGAACATCCCATCCGCCCAGCGCTGCCTGCGCTTCTGCCAGCGTAATCGCAAGCGTGTAAGGCTCTTCGCCGGTCGAACAGCCGGCATGCCATACCCGCAGGCGCGGCTCGCGCTCGTGCCGCCGGACCTGAGCGGCCAGCTCGGGGATGATCGTTTCCGCGATAAATTCGAAGTGGTGCGGCTCACGGAAGAAATCCGTTTTATTGGTCGTGATGCAGTTGACAAATGTTGTCAGCTCCGGATCACCGTCATGCAGGCTGCTGACAAGTGCATAGTACTCGCCAAAGCTCTTGTGATTATAGAAATGCCGTCGTTTTTGCAGACGCGACTGCACAAGCTGACGCTTACCGGGGTTGAGGGCAATCCCGGCCAACTGGTATATCAGGTCTCGAAAAAGTCCGAACTCTTTGTCTGTGAGTATCAGTTCTTCCATAATATGACAACGCCGATCCTGTTAGAAGTTCTCAAAACCTGCATCGTCAGTGGTAACGACTTGAACGCGATAGCCGGTGCAGGACCGTGAATTAACATCGATTTATTCACGGGCTGCACCGGACTCCTCTGGACACTGAGAAGGATTACACTGAGATAATCGTCGCTGACTAAAACTCTCTGACTTAGAACTCCTCGAAGCCGCCATCATTTTCCGAGTTATTGGCGACCATCTTGAGCTTGACTGCTGTCCGGGGCGCTCGGCTCTTCTGGGCAGGGGCACGCCCCGTCGTCCCGGTCGCCAGTGCTTCCATCGGTACGGACGCCGAAGGCATCAGGCTGCCCAGGCGCGGAGCGTCGAGACGGAACTGGCTGACGACGCCCTGCAGCCCTTTGGCCTGCTGAGACATCGACTGGCTCGTCGCACTTGCCTCCTCCACCAATGCCGCATTCTGCTGAGTGATCTGATCCATCTGCATGATCGCCTTGTTGATCTGATCGATCCCCACTGACTGCTCCTGAGACGCCGCCGATATCTCCGCAATGATGTCCGCCACCTTCTTCACCGAACCCACGATCTCTTCGAGCTGCTGCCCGCTCTGATTGACCAGGCCGCTGCCTTCCTGAACCTTCTGAACGCTGTCCGCCACAAGCGCCTTGATCTCTTTGGCTGCCGTCGCACTGCGCCCCGCCAGATTACGCACTTCCGTCGCCACCACCGCAAACCCACGCCCCTGCTCCCCGACACGCGCCGCTTCCACCGCCGCATTGAGCGCCAGCAGGTTGGTCTGGAACGCGATCTCGTCGATCACCGAGATGATGTCGGCGATGCGTTTGGAGGCTTTGTTGATCTCTTCCATCGAGCCGACGGCCTGGCTGACCACGGTGCCGCCCTTCTCGGCGACCTCTCGGGCCTGGGCGGCAAGCTGGTTGGCCTGTTTGGCGTTGTCGGCGTTCTGCTTGACGGTGGAGGTCATCTCTTCCATGCTGGAGGCGGTCTCCTCCAGGCTGGCGGCCTGTTCTTCCGTGCGCTGGGCCAGGTCATCGTTGCCGGCCATCACTTCCCCAGAGGACTGCACGATGTTGTCGGCGGCCAGCCGGGCCTGGGCGACGAGGCCTGAGAGGGCGGTGACCATCTGGGCCAAGGCATGTCCGAGGGTATCCTGGTCGGACTTGGGGTGGACGGAGACGGTCAGGTCTCCGGCGGCGATGGCCTGGGCGACCTGGACTTTTTCCTGCTGTGCGCTCATGAGTGCCTCGAAGGAGGCGACGTTGCTTTTGACCTGGGTGAGCAGTGTGTTAAAGCTCAGAGCGATAGCGCCGAACTCGTCTTTAGTGGTGATGTCCATTTCGGGGGTGCCGGTGACGATCTTCTGGTCGAGGTCTCCGAGTGCGGCGGCCTGCATGGCGCTGCTGAGGTTTGCGACGCAGAGGCCGCTGATCATGGTGATGCGGTGGTTGACCTGAGCAAGGTTGCGGGTCGTCGCCCGAGTAATCACCGTCGCCATAACTGTACCGAAGAGGATGGTAACGAGCAGCAGGATTCCGACAATGGCTTTGGCCTGTGTATAAGTCTGTTCGGCATCATTCGCTAACTGAGCACCATGTTTGTCATTCCAGTCGGCCATCATCGTCAGTTGAGCGGTAACAGAATTAAACGCTTCCAATTGTGAGCCAAGTTGGTATTTGGTCGCGCCTGCCAGATCGCCGCGCCGGTCCAGCATAATCAATTGATTGTGGCCGGACACGAAAACCTGCCAAAGCCGCGCCAGTTCTTTGCTATTAGCCTTGTCTTCGGGGGAGAAGGTGGCCTTATCATATGCCGCAAGGTCCTTATTCACAAGATCACTTTGGGTGGCGATGATTTCTTCAATCTTCGGCTTTCCAGCCATCGGCACGACCATGTGCCGGAATTCCATCGTGCGATACTGGCGCATGCTGTCGAATAAGCCGGCAACCGCGCTCGTTCCAGCCAGCGAGTCGCTGACAATTGTCTTAGTTGCTTCATTCATTTGCCCCATGCGGGTCACGGCGGTCACGCCGATGACAGTCGCCAGTATCAGGCAGATACCAAATCCCAGAGCCAGTTTCAGCCCCGTTTTCAAATTATAAAACCAATTCATTGTTTTTGCCTCCCGGCAAATTCCGGGCGATGTAAATCACCGCCGGAAACGTTTTTCAGTAGTGTGATCTCAAACAAGAGTGAGAGACATGAGATAATCTTTGGCCGCCGCTAGGCGGCCAGCATAAGGGGAGCGCTATCGTCCAAGAGCACGGCGTCAATATCGAGCAGCGTGATCAGGCTGTCGCCCAGTTTGGCCATGCCTCGCAGCATGGCGGTGCTCATGCTGTTGCCAAAATCGGGAGCGGGCTGAATATCGGAACCAGGAATGTTGACGACTTCCGAAACACTGTCCACGATGATGCCCATAATACGACCTCGCACGACAACAACGACAATGGCCGTGAAGGGCGTATATTCGACGCTTTCCAAACCGAACTTACGGCGCAGATCCACGATCGGAACGATAGTTCCACGCAGGTTCAGTACGCCGACCACATCCGGCGGCGAATTTGGGATGCGGGTAGTGGGAACATATCCCTTGATCTCCTGGACCTTTAAGATATCGAGGCCGTACTCCTCGCCGTCTAGTGAAAAGGTCAAGAATTGATCTGTATCGGTCGCCACACCCGCATCAGATGCGGGCGAATCGGCGGTAACTGCCATAAAAAGACTCCTTTACGCCGCTGCGGCGTATCCTCTGTTATCAGCTTGTACGCCGCGTGTCAGCGCGGGCACATCCAGGATCAGGGCCACGCGGCCATTCCCAAGAATCGTGGCCCCGGCAACGCCGGAGACCTTCTGGTAGTTCGTTTCCAGACTCTTGATGACGACCTGGTTCTGCCCGATCAGCTTATCCACTAAGAGGGCAACTTTTCGCCCCTCGTTCTCGACAATCACCAGCAGTCCACGTGTCGGGTCGGTCACGCAGCCGTCTGGAATCGAGAAAGCCTGGTAGAGCCGCAGGATGGGAAGCACCTCGCCCCGAACCAGCACAATCTCGCCGAAGCCTGCGACCTGACGGATGTCGCCGGTTTTGGGCTGAATACTTTCGATGATGCTGGTCAAAGGCAGAATATAGATCTCTCCGCCCACCGACAGCGAAAGCCCTTCGAGAATCGCCATCGTCAGCGGCAGGCGGATACGGAAGCGAGTCCCCTGCCCCGGTGTCGAGTTCAGCGAGATCGAGCCGCCAAGCGCCTGAACCGCCTGCTTAACGATGTCCATGCCGACTCCCCGGCCCGACAGGTCTGTGACCGCAGCAGCCGTAGAAAAGCCCGGCTGGAAAATAAAGTTATCGATGGTCTCGTCAGACGGCGTTTCGTCCTCGGCGACCCAGCCGCGCTCCACCGCCTTGGCGAGAATACGATTTCGGTTCAGGCCCCGACCGTCGTCGGTCACTTCGATCATGATGCTGCCGCCCTCGTGGACAGCGTGAAGCGAGACCGTGCCGCACTCGGGTTTGCCTGCCGCCCGGCGCTCTTCAGGCGTTTCCAGCCCATGGTCAACGGAGTTTCGGACAAGGTGAGTCAGCGGGTCCGCGATGGCTTCGGTCAGGCCTTTATCAAGCTCGGTGTCTTCGCCGGACGTGACCAGCTCGATCTTTTTGCCGACAGTCGCGGCGAGGTCCCGGACAAGGCGCGGGAACCGCCCGAACGCATGACGGATCGGCAGCATCCGCACGGCCATCACTCGCTCCTGAAGCTCACGGGAAGCCCGCTCCATCTCCGCGACGGCTTCCACCAATCGCGGCAACTTCGCCATCGAAAAGTCCGTGATGACTTCGTTGAGCATAGACTGATTAATGACCAGCTCGCCGACCAGGTTGATCAGCTTGTCCACTTTTTCCGTCGCCACCCGGAGCGTCTGCGCTTCAGCGGCAGGCTTGGCAGCGGCTTCCCGAACAGGCTTGGCAGGCTCAGAAGTGACAGCCGGCATCTCTGCAGGCTGAACTTCGGGAGCTTCGGGAGCTTCGGGAGCTTCAGCTTCAGGAGCTTCGACGACCGCAGTCACACTGAAATCGACCTCGCTGTCATCGGCAACGAACTCGAAGATCTCGCGCAGGCGGGCTTCGTCCCAATCACTGCGAAACGTGACATCCCAGGCAAGCCAGCAGTCTTCCGGGTCTAGTTCAGCCAGTGCCGGAACGCGTGCCGTATCACAGATGATGGAAAGTATCTCGCCTGCTTCGGCAAGCTGTCCCAGGAGAAGTGCCGGGTCCCCGCCTAAACGCAGCGTGTCGCGACCGGGTGCGAAATGCAGAGACCATTCCTGCGGCACAGACCACAGGCCCCAGCCATCACCCTGCTCCGCTTCCGTTTCTTCGGCTTGGGCAGTCACCGGCGGGGAAGCGCTTTGCTGAACCCCCGGCCCGCCTAGAATCGCCGCTTCGATCCGCAGTACGAGTGCAGACGAGTCAGGGGCCGCACCGGCCTCGCCGCGTGCAGCGGCGACCAGAGCCTTCAACTGGTCGAGTGACTCGAACAGGATCTGAGTCAGGGTGGGGTTCACCCCGATCTGCCCGTTGCGGAGCTTATCGAGCAGAGTTTCCAGACCATGGGTGAAGTGGGCAATATCGGAGAAGCCGAATGTCGCGCTGCCGCCTTTGAGCGAGTGGGCGCACCGGAAGATCGTGTTCAGAAGCTCACCGTCTTCCGGAGTTTCTTCCAGACGGAGCAGGCAGCTCTCTAGATCTACGAGCAGGTCACCGGCTTCCTCGAAGAACGCCTGGTGAAACATCGCCATATCAAGGTTCATGCGGGCAAGACTTTCTGGATGACCTTCAAAAGCTGCTCCGGGTGGAAGGGCTTGACGATCCAGCCGGTAGCCCCGACGGCCTTGCCTTCGGCTTTGCGTCCGTCACCGCTCTCAGTGGTCAGCATCAGAATGGGGGTAAACCGGGACGCAGCCTGAGTGCGGACCTGCTTAATGAAAGCCAGTCCGTCCATCACAGGCATATTAAGATCCGTGATGATCAGGTCCACTTTGCTGCCGGGTGCAGTTCCAAGCTTGGAAAGCGCTTCCTGGCCGTTGCCACCTTCCAGGACTTCAAAGCCCGCGCCTTTAAGAGTCATTGCGACCATTTGACGCATAGAGGTCGAGTCATCTACGATAAGTGCTGTCTTTGCCATGGGTGAGATCCTGCTTCGTTTGCGCTGTTCGCCGCCTGTGGCGGCTCTTAAGTCTATCTTCGGTAGAATTACCAGTGTTAGTTAGGGGATTACGGCATTTGCTTACACCGCTTTTAGAAGAGCGTGATGTCGTCATCGTCGTCTGAGGCATAGCTGACGACTTCCAGTGTCGGGGCTGCTCCCACAGCATGGGCCGTAAAGACGCTCTGACCCACCGCGTAGGCTAATGTCGCTTTTTCTGATTCGGCCACCGTGCTGCCACGGAGGGAGTCGCGCAGGCCGCAGAGCGGATCGGCGACATGCTCCAAGCGCTGCCGCAGCAGGTCATGGAACTGGAAAGCGATCATGATCTGCCCGATGTCCTGGCTGATGCGGCCATTTTTCTCGCCTAACGCGCCTAGCGCAACGCGGCGTACAGAATCGGCCTCTTCAATCAGGCCAAGAAGGCGATTGATGACAACCTGTGCTCCGCAGCTTTCTTCCAATGTTTGCTCAGCCGCCAGACCCAAAGACTTGCAGATGTCGTCACTTTCGCGCGAAACCTTACCGGTCAACGTCCGCATCTGCTCGGCGCAGTCCCGGGACCGTTCCGAGAGCTTGCGGACCTCGGTGGCAACAACAGAAAAACCGCGCCCGGAGTCCCCTGCACGGGCTGCTTCGATGGACGCGTTCAGCGACACCAAAGACGTTTGTTTCGCGACGCTCTCGATCTCGCTCAACAGGCTGCTCAGGCTATGGGAAACGCCGACGAGCCCCTGGATCTGCTTCGAGGACTTGGCAACCTGACGTGCCGTGACAAGCATGCCTTCAATGAACTGTCCCATCACATCCGTTGCCTGTGAGGCGATGCTGTTCACCTGGTCCTGTCCTTCGCCACCGACAATGCTTTGGGCATCGACAGCCGCTTCCTGCGCTTCGAGGGCAATCCGGGCAAAAGAATCAATAGCCGCCGAAATGGCCTGCTCGGCTTCGGACAGAGCGGATACGACCTGACCGGCCAAATCGCCCGCCAGATCCGCGATATGGGCATGGAACCGCTCCCGGCCGGCTTCCGACTCCTCAGTGTCCTGCCCGGCTTCTGACTCCCGATCACTCA
Organism: Janthinobacterium lividum; assembly: GCA_050954545.1. GTDB lineage: Bacteria > Armatimonadota > Armatimonadia > Armatimonadales > Capsulimonadaceae > JANXMY01. Next base: position 10,983 of record JBPBQB010000284.1, read on the forward strand.
GCTCATGCTGGGGCTGGAGCGCCGCTTCCTGCCATTCCTGCCGCTCGGCGGCCAGTTCAGCGATCTGCTGCTCCTGCCGGCCAAGCCGAACTTCGGCTTCCGCTAATCGGGAGGCAAGGGCGGCGTTTTCAGAAAGCACGTCTCGAGCGTCGCTACTATCCGGGCGTGATAACGATAATAGTTTTGTAAAAAACGTCATAGTGTGCAGCCGGTTGCCTCACAAGCGTCTGCCACAGCAGAGGGAACGGGGAGACAGATCAGCGTCCGCCCCTGCGTTTCCAGATCCCGGCGCAGAGCGCACAGGACTTGAAGCGCCGAGACATCCAGCCGCTCCGCGTGGGCCAGATCAAGTCGCAGCGTCTGCGCTTTGCTGTCGCCAAGAGCACGCAAGGCGGCTGCCCGCAGGGACTGTGCCTCAAAAATGTCGACCGTGCCACGCAGGGTCAGTGTCCCCTCGCCGCCACGCCTCCGATAACCGACTGCCTGTTCCATAGCTTCGCCGCCTCCCGATACTTTTCAGTGTTCGTGCCGTTATTATAGGCTAATCCAGGCAATTTCCTCAGCCTGAGACCCAGCCTCTAGTTTTCGGTTTTTAGCCCGACAATTTAAGAACCACCGATTCAGATTCAAGAACTAACATGAGTATTTCAATTGCACCTCCTACTCCGCCGAACGAAGCTAAACGCTGTGCGGCGCTCGCCTGCTACACCATACTGGACACAGTTCCAGAACAAATTTATGACGACGTGACCCAACTTGCAGCCCAAATTTGTGAAACTCCGATTGCACTTATCAGCTTGATCGACCGCGATCGGATGTGGTTTAAATCCCGTGTCGGCATGGACGTATGCGAAGCGCCGCGCGGCGTGTCTTTCTGCGCCCACGCGATTGTCAAGCCGGACCTGTTCCTCATCCCAGATGCGTCCCTTGATCCACGCTTTGCCGATAACCCGTTTGTCACAAGCGATTCCCACATACGCTTTTACGCCGGCATGCCACTGATAACCCATGACGGTTATGCACTGGGCAGTCTCTGTGTCATCGACACTGTTGCCCGCTGCCTGACTGAAGAGCAGCTTGCGGCGCTCAAATCGCTCGCCCGCCTCGTCATGGCCCAGTTGGAATCGAGGTTGAACGGGCACGAGACGATTCGTCTCCAGCAGGAATGCCACGCGAGCGAGCTTAAGCAGGCTGCGGCGCAGGATGCTCGCCGCAGGGCCGAAGATCAGCGGCACTGGGCCGAGAAAAAGCGCCTTGAAGCCGCTCAGGCCGCTCAAAGCCAGGCGCTTCGCCATCGCGCCATCCTGAACGCCGCTCTGGACTGCATCATCACAATCGACTCCCAGGAAGAGATCGTTGAATGGAACCCGGCCGCAGAGCTTACCTTTGGATGGACACAGCAGGAGGCACTGGGTCGAAACTTTGCCGATACCATTCTGGCGAAGCCATTTCAGGAAGCCCATCGCCAGGGCTTGCTGCGCTGCCTGCCGACCGATGACGCACTTGCTAAAGAGCGAAGCACGGTGGTTACGGCTATCCGCCGCGACGGGATCGAGTTTCCGGCAGAGATGAGCTGTCTGCCGGTGAGGGTCGACGGACAGGTTTTACTCGCTCTCTCTTTACGGGATATTACTGAGAGGCGTGAAGCCGATCATGCTTTGCAGAGTATGCTGGCCCAGCGTGAGCATGTCCTGGCAGCACTCCCGACAGTCCTGATCGCCGTCAATGGCAAAGGCATGATTACGGACTGGAATACCGCCGCCGAACGCGTCTTTGGACTGTCCAGTGCGGAGATGCTTGGTCGCATCTTCGAGCACTGTCCGCTGGCGTGGGACTGGAACCGCATTTCAGCCGCGCAAAATGCCTGTTACGTCACCGGGGAAAACACTCTCTTAGAAGATGTCGGCTACTGCCGCCCGGACGGGGCGAAGCGGCTGCTTGGCCTGAACTTCAGCCCACTCCCACACCCCCATGGACAAAACGAAGGATTCCTCGTTCTTGCGGCCGACATCACCGAGCGGCGTCAATCTCAGGAAGCGCTTTTGCGGAGCGTCTCGCGGCTGAAAGCCCAGCAGGAGGCGACCGAGGACGGAATATTATTCGCGGATGAGAACAATGCCATTATCAGCTTCAACCGCAAGTTCGTCAAGCTCTGGAATATCCCCGCCGCTCTGCTCGACAGCGCCGAGGGCCAGCCGATAGATGACCAGCCAATACTCGAATATGTCTTCGATATGATTGTCAATGGAAAACAATTTATCGAGAAAGTCAACTACCTGTATGCACATCCTAAAATGACCAGCAAGGACGAAATATTCCTCAAAGATGGCCGTATCTTCGAGCGGTATTCGGCCCCGGTCCTTTCACCCAGTGGAGACTACTACGGCCGGGTCTGGTCGTTTCGGGACATCACCGAGCGGAGACGCGACGAAGAGAGGCTGGTTCAATCCGCTGTGCAGATCGCCGCGCAGGCTGCCGAGCGGGAGCAACTAGCCAGCCAGATCGAGCGGCTGTCTTTGGTTTCCACCAAGACGACCAACGCAGTCATTGTCACTGACCCGGAGGGACGCGTCCAGTGGGTCAACGACAGCTTCACACGGATCAGTGGCTACACGCTGGAGGAAGTCGTCGGACGCAAACCGGGACATCTGCTCCAGGGACCAGGCACGGCGGGATCCACCGTCAATGAGCTCCGGGAAGCGATCCGAGCAGGCCGCGCATTTGACGGCGAGATTTACAATTACCGAAAAGACGGGCGGGGTTACTGGCAGACCCTGTCCATTAACCCGATCCTCAATGCCTCTCACCGGACTTTGGAGGGATTCGTCGCAATTCAGACCGATATCTGGACAGATCGGAAGAGGACTGAAGAGGAAACGGCTCAGCTTGCCGCGATCGTCGAATCCTCGCATGATGCCATCATCAGCAAGAATTTGGATGACACGATTACGTCCTGGAACTCGGGGGCCGAAGCGCTTTATGGTTACAGTGCGGAGGAAATGCTCGGGCAGTCGATCTCCCGGCTTGTCTCTTCAGAGTATAGAGATGAGCTGCGGACGATCTCCGAGAATTTCCGGCGGGGGCAGAAACTTGACAGCTACGAGACAGTTCGTATCGGCAGGAGCGGTCAGCCGATTGAAGTCTCGATGACCGTCTCTCCGATTAGAGATGCTGAAGGACGGGTAATTGGCGCTTCCAATATTTCGCGCGACATCACCGCGCAAAAACGTACCGAGCGAGAGCTGGCCATGGTGCGCGATGCCGCCCTTACCGCTGTCCGGCTAAAATCTGAATTCCTGGCGAATATGAGCCATGAGATCCGCACGCCGATGAACGGCGTTCTTGGGATGCTCGGGCTGCTTCTCGACACGCCGCTTGACGAAGAACAGCACTTCTTCGCTCGCACAGTCAAGCAGAGCGCAGATGCTCTGATGGCTATCATCAATGAGATCCTCGACTTTTCTAAGATAGAAGCGGGCAAAATGACCATCGAGAACGTCGAGTTCTTGCTGCGTGATGCTCTTGAAGGAAGCGCGGACCTGCTGGCACCGCGTGCACACGAGAAGGGTCTGGAGCTGATTTGCGATCTGCCGCCGCTCAGGGAATGTTCTGCCGGCGAAGCACTCCAGGGTGACCCAGGGCGGGTACGTCAGATCATAACGAACCTGCTGGGCAATGCCATTAAGTTTACGGATACCGGAGAAGTCGTGCTGGAAGCGCGGCTAATCTGGGAAAGTCTCACACAGGCCCGCTGGCGGATCGCCGTGCGGGACACGGGCATTGGTATTCCTGGGGACCGGCAGTCCATGATCTTCGAGAGCTTTACTCAGGCCGACGGCTCAACGACGCGCCGCTTTGGCGGAACAGGACTGGGGCTGACGATCTGCCGGCAGCTCACCACGCTGATGGATGGCGAGATCGGTGTCGAGAGTATGCCCGGACAGGGCAGTACCTTCTGGGTGGAGCTGACCTGGGAAAAGCAAAGTGCGCTGCCGATAGCTGCCGTCGGGGTGGAAGAGCCGCGTGGACTGAGAGGAAAAAGGGTACTGCTCGCGGGTGGTTCCACCACAGCGAACGCGCTGCTCGGGCGCTGGCTACGGGCCTGGGACTGCATTGTTGTGGACAGCTCTGAGGGCGCGGAAGCATTTTCATTCGACGCAGGATCGCCTTTGCTGGATATGGTTCTGATCGACACTGATTTCGAGAACGAGACTTCCGCCATCCTGCAGCGACTGCTCACTGCCGCGCCAGCCACTTTATCAATCCTACGCCTTTCCAAAACTGGGACCGACAATCCAAAACAAGCCTGCCTGCGGAAACCGGTTCATCAAGCTGCCCTCTGGGAAGCGCTGACCGGGCTGGAAAAATCGGACCAGACGGCACCCTATACATTACCGGCGGCTTCCAGACCGTCTGGCACACAGGTCCAGGCGAGCGGTCATATCCTCCTGGCGGAAGACAACCGAATCAATCAGATGGTCGCGGAGCGCCTGCTGGCACACCTCGGGTTTGGCGCGGACACAGTGACCACTGTCGCAACTGGGCGGCAGGCACTGGACGCTCTGGGCACTGAGGATTTTGCGCTGGTACTCATGGACGTTCAGATGCCTGAGATGGATGGCCTGGAAGCGGTCCGTATCCTGCGTACTCAAGAGACAAGCTACCGGACGCCTGTCATTGCAATGACTGCACACGCGATGGCTGGGGATCGGGAGCGTTGCCTCGAAGCAGGCATGGATGATTACCTTAGCAAACCGATCAGCGCGGAAAAATTGGCTGAAGTTATTGACCGCTGGATGCCACAATTAAAACTAGGCGAGGAGAATTGTATGGTAAGTTTGCCGGAAGAACCGAAGCTGGCAATCAACAGGGCCACGCTGGCAGCGGTCTCGGACGGCGATCCTGGAATTGAAGCTGACTTGGCCCGCGAGTTCGCTCGAAGTGCACCTGGTATGATCGCGAACAGCCGTCTGATGCTGGAGGAAGGCAACAGTGCCGGCGTGCAGCATTGGGCGCATTCACTCAAGGGAAGTGGCCTAGTCTTTGGTGCGGAAGCGCTAGTGGAGCTTTGCCAGACTCTCGAAAACGCGGGCAGCCAGGGAACACTCGCTGGCACCGCCTCGCTCCTGCAGGCCTTAGAAGAGGAATGGGAACGCGTCCAAAAACAACTGACACAATTGTCGGAGAAAGACAAATCGCATGAACATATTGATCGCCGAAGATGATCCCGTTTCGGCACTGGCCCTGCGGATTTTGCTGACCAAGCTTGGTCATACTGTCCAGGCTGCGACCAATGGAGTGGAAGCCTGGCAAATGATTCAGGAGCGCCCTGTCCCCATTGCCATCCTGGATTGGATGATGCCAAAGATGGATGGCCTGGAGCTTTGCCGACGCATTAAAAATTCGTCGGGGCACGCTTATACCTGTGTGATGATGCTGACAGCAAAACAAAGCCGCGAAGATCGATTAACAGCGCTTCACGCGGGTGCCGACGTGTTCCTGACCAAGCCGCTTGACCGGGAGTGTCTGATTGCCCGGCTCCAAGTCGCCGAACGCATCTTGCATCTTGAAGCGGCGCTAACCTAAGTAGTCACCGCCTATTTTACCAGGTACTTTCAGCAGATACTTCCAAGTGCATGTCCCCCGGCCGATTTATGGCAGGCTGACGGAAAGCAGTCAGGTGATAAAGATGTCGCGTAAACTCCTAGCCTCGACGCCCGGCCGGGCGCTTCGAGGGGGGAACGGCGCGACCCGTGATGCTGCTGGATCACTGCCGCCTCCCCTCCAAGCTGGTCCGGCGACCATACAGCACCTCTTTCATCAGTAGGCTCTCCGCTCCAAAGTCTACCACCGGATCTAAGAACAACCATTAGACCTCTTGCGTAATTCTCCTGCCCTAAACGGCAGGAGAATTACGCAAGGGGTTTAATGCTTTTCGTAAGAGAAAATCTATAGCTTGCTGCTGACGATCAGCCAAAGAGTGCGGCTTAATGGTGCTGTGACCGCCGAACTGGTGCCTTGAGCCAGAAGATCAGAATACTCCCGGTGATGGTCATTCAGAAGGTTTGTGGCGGCAAGCGAAATCGTCCAAGGCTGCGCTGTTGAGCCAACGCGGTAACCAAACCGGCCATCGACTGTTGTGTAGGCACGAAGCGATGCGGCAAAATAGCGTGACGCGCTCACAAAATGGAGAGCCGTATAAGCAGTCCAGCGACGCTTTGCATCCGACTCCACGCTCAAATTGACTTTATGCTTTGGTGACAGATTCGTCGGCTGCCCGTCTCCGTTTCGAACGTCCTGAAAGGCATAGTTCGCCAGCCCGTGCCAGCCAGCCGTGATCTGAAACCCGGTCTCGAGTTCCAGGCCAGCCTCATGCGCCGTTCCGTCGTTCTGGTATTGCAGCGCGGTTGGCGTGCCGACAGGGAAAGGAGGTGACGGCGCAAACTGAATTGGATTCACAGCGATAATGTCTGAAATACGGTTATAGAACAAGTTCAAGCCCACATAACCGCCGCGCACATCCACCCGATACCCAGCCTCAAGGCTTGCAATCTTCTCAGGTTTAATGTCAGTGCTGCCGGAGACAGTGAGATTGAGATCAGCACTGACCGGCTCGATTAAGCTCAGATACGTTTCGACAATTGTCGGGGCGCGAAACGCGGTGCCATAGGAGAGGCGGACCGTCTGGTCATGAGGAAGGTGATGGATCAGGCTCAGGCGAGGGGAAACCTGGGAACCGTACACCGAATTTTGATCCCACCGAAGTCCGGCGAACAGGCTGGTTGTGGGCCCGAGCTGATACTGATCCTGCAAATACAGCCCCGAGAGCTGCTGGTGCTGTTTCTGAGGGCTTGTGAGCGAAGCGGCGAAGTGATCCTGGCGGTAGTCGCCCCCGTAGATCAAGGTATTTTCTGCGGAAAGCCTGCGCTGCTGCTGAACTTCGAGAGTATTGCTGCTGGTAGCGGCGTAGACACCACTGCCGGACAAACGAAAGAAGCTGCTGTAAACCCGCGCGGTCACTGGATTTTTTTCCTGATCCCCGCTATAAGTCAGACTCAGCGAATTGGTATGAGTGGAGGCATCCTGCAGGTTTTGCAGCGCGGTAAAGTCCGCCTTCGCATCCGAATTGCTGGCGGAGAGCAGCAGCGAACCGTGGCTGAGTTGCTTTTGCAGATCGGCGGTGAAGGTCGGCACATGGGCACTATCATAGATATGATCGGAGTGTGACCCTCCGAAGCCTGCTGTGCTGTGGTAACCGGCTCCTAATGTGAAAGCCCAATCGTTGGCTTTCCCCTGGCTGTAAGTCGCTTCGGAAAATGTGCTCTTCTGCTCACCGACAGCACCCACCAAAGTTCCTGCTGCTTCATCTCCCTCTTTGCCTTTAGTTTCTGCCATTTCTTGGGGAGTTTTAGTAATGATGTTGATGACACCGCTAAATGCATCTGCCCCATAGAGTACGGAACCAGGCCCACGCACGATCTCGATCCGGGCGATCCGGCTGAGCAGGATCGGCTCCGTGTCCCAGAAGACAGCACCTTCGATCGGCTGATTGATAGTGCGCCCATCGACCATCACAAGCACTTTGTTGGCAAAGACTTGATCAAACCCTCGAATAGAAACGCTGACTAGAGATTGATTCGGCTCGATGACATCGACGCCTGGCACTGAGCGCAACAGCTCTGGGATAGTCGTCGCGCCGGAATTGCGGATCTGTTCTGCCGTGATAACAGTCACGGCAGCCGGAGAGTCGCTGATGCGCTGCAGAGTTTTTGAGGCGGTAAAGACAACCGGCTCATCGGACAGCAGCAGCTCTGTGTCTTCCGAGGTTGCCTTCTTGGAAACTGATGGGGAGACGGAAGAAAGGCTGTCGGTCTCTATCTGGGCCAGAGCAGGCGTCGTGACCAGAAAAGAAGCGAACCCGCAAAAAGACGCTATCGCCCAAAGCAGTGCAAGGAAGTTTCGGCAAGCGAGAGTTTTGTTCATCAATTTGTAGCCATATTCGTTTCTTTTTCGCCCCTGATCTTGTTTTCTGAGCGAAATGCTTTCCGCAGTCAAGCGGCACGCTGGCCCTGTTCCAGCGACGCAGAAGCAAGCTGCGTAGCCATCGACTTCGAAAAGAGGCGGGCTAGGTTCGGGTCAAACTGCGTGCCGGCTCCGCGCTCGATCTCGCAAAGGGCTTCATCCACCGGCAAGCCTGCCCGGTAAGGACGGTCCAGGGTCATGGCGCTGAACGCGTCGGCGACTGCCATCACGCGGCCCAGCAATGGGATCTCCGGGCCGGATAATCCTTTGGGATAGCCTTTGCCGTCCCAGCGCTCATGATGGTTGGCGACGGCATCCAGAATGTCATTGAGATGCGGCAGCCCATGGATGATAAGCGAGGAAAGCGTGACATGCCCTTTCATAATCTCGTACTCTTCCGGCGTCAGCTTGCCCGGTTTCCGCAGGATCGAATCCGGCACACCGATCTTTCCAATGTCATGCAGCAGGCCCGCGACCCGCACGGCATTGACTGTTTCGCTGGAAAGCCCCAGTGCTGCCACAAGCTGCAAGGCATAAGTCGTGACATCTTCCGAGTGGCGCTTGGTATATTGGTCTTTATGGTCGATGGTATTGACCAGACTGTCCAGGAGACTGAACTTACTTGGCGGTGCTTCATTTTGGTCATCTTCGACATGTACTATGTGAAGCGTGACCCTGTCTCCGCCCCGAGTCTTGCCTTCGTACAGCGCACAGTCCGCGGCGGAAACCAGGCTGGCTGGAGAGCATCCGGCGGTGCGAGTGTCGGCGACCCCGAAGCAAAGGCGTAGGGGCAGCCGGTTTCCTTCCGAGCCGGTGAATGGATTCTCTGAAAGATAGTGACGGATTTTATCAGCGGTCTCCCGAGCTTGCTGAGAGTAGGTGTTTGGCAGGACAACCATAAATTCATCACCCCCGCATCGTCCCAGCAGAGCCTCCTCGGGACAGGCAGCTCGGAGCGCGGCCGCGAGATGACGCAGCACTTGATCTCCGGTCGGATGCCCGTAAATGTCATTGATCAGCTTGAACCCGTCCATGTCCATCATAATCAGGGCTGTCGGCTCGGTGGGCAGGCTCTGGAGAAGAGTGTCTAAATTCCGGTGCAATGTCCGGTGATTCAAGAGGCCGGTCAGGCCATCCTCTTCTGCAAGGATCAGGAGCTGCTGCCGGGCGTCTTCCAGGGCCAAAACCTGATTTTGCAATTCACTGACTAGGCGGCTGTTTTCATTTCGCAGGTGCCGACGTTCCACGGCGCGGCCTACTACGGTCGCAAGCTCCTGGATGTCTTCCAGCGGCTTCAGCAGGTAATCAAAGACGCGGCCTTTCTTAAACGCTGCCAGAGCGTTTTCCATCGAGCCATGTCCCGTCAGGAAAATGAACTCCGTCTCCGGCGCGATCTCCGTGGCACGATCCAGCAGCCCCATTCCATCGAGGCGCGGCATTTTCATGTCGGACACAACCACATCAAACGCATCCTGCATCAAGAACTCGGCGGCCACAAGACCGTTTTCGGCAAGTGTCACGTCGTGTCCGGCAAGGCGCAGTTCGCGGCCCAGCATTCGCCGTATCGCTTCCTCATCATCTGCAAGTAGTATTCTAGCCATGGTCGTGCTTTCCGGGAGGCAGGCAGGTCAAGCCGCTTTTCGCAGCGGCCCTTCCGTTTCCGGCCTTTCTAGTTCCTGTATTTCTAGTTTTTGTATTTCTAAAGGGAGCGTGATTAAAAAGACCGCGCCTCCGTCGTTTCGTGCTGTAAGAGTGCCATGATGTTTTTCGATGATGCTGTGACTGATAGAGAGGCCAAGCCCAGTCCCCTTACCGACTTCTTTTGTCGTAAAGAACGGATCGAAGATATGCGCGGCAGCCTCGATCGGAATGCCTGGACCGTTGTCACGAAACTCGATCACGCACGCCTCCTGCTCGACTCTCGACCGGATCGTGAGATGGGCTTCCGGGCTGCGTTCCAGCGCGTCCCGGGCATTCGTCAGCAGATTAATGAAGACCTGCTCCAGTTCGTTTGCATCTCCCGTCACCATAAGCACTTCCTGGCAAAGAGCGAGTTCGACGGAAATATCGTGCGACTTTAACTGGGCGTCGATCAGTATAAAGCAGTCATGGATGACTTGATTGATGTTTACCGAGACCTGTTCGGCGGTGCCGTTCCGGCAGAAGGTTCGGAGGTGTTTGATGATCTTCATCATCCGGCTGGTCTGCCCCTCGATCAGTGCTAAGTCTTCCAGAGCTTCCTGGGGCAGACCCGGCTCCCGCTGCAGCTGCTGGGAAAGACCGCGAACGATCGCGACCGGCTGGTTGAGCTCATGGGCGACGCCCGCCGACAGTGTGCCGAGGGAAGCCAGCTTCGCCGACTGGACAAGCTGCGCTTCGGCACTGTTAAGATCGGTTCGGCTCTGCTGTAAAGACAGCGCCATCCGATTAAAAGCGGCTGCGAGGTCCCCAATCTCCGCCGGTGCTCGCTCATCGACCCGCTTGTCCAGATGGCCCTGGGCCAGGGCGCGGGTGCCCTGAACCAAGCGCATGATCGGACGAACGATTGCGTCGGCCATCAGCAGCGCGATGACGCAGCTAAGAAGGCACGAGATCAAAATAATAAGAAGACCTAAAAAGGACAGACGTCGATTTGCCTTCTGCAAGACCCGTTTAGTCAGGGGAGGAATCCTCTGAGCGAGGCTTGAAGACGCATCCGCAGCAGCCAGGGCCATTTGGCGATCGTTTTCGTTCTGGGCCTGCTGGGCTTGGGACTGGATCGCTTGCTGCATCCGGGCCATTTCTTCCTGGGTCTGCCGGTTTGTTTTCTGCTGCAGCCTCCGAAATATTTGGTCGGTCCGTACCTGGACTTGAGACATCGTAGCTGCCCGCAGCTTCCCGTTATCCTTTTGCAGCCGCGCGGAAGTAGCCAGGGAAGAAGCCTGAATATCCTGATGCATTTGGATCATAGCCATCTGGGTGTTCTTCGCGATATCACTCTTGAAAGACTGCACCGGCCGCATCACTTCTTCGCGCGGCTGAGCGACGACGAGGCGCCATCCGAGGCCCTCTACCCGAGCGGATCGGCTCAACAGTTCGCCGGGCCGCACATGAGGGGCGAGCAAAACCACGTCGCGGCGGTCAAGAACAGAAACGAAGCCACTTTTCCCGATGCGCGTACTGCGGAGCGTATCCCAGAGATCATCGAGAGAAAAGCGTGCTGTGAGTACGCCGACGGCTTTACCGTGATACAGCTCGATCGGCATCGCAAGCCGCAGGATCGGAGCGCGTCCTGCCTGCGGCAGATCTTCCAGGCTGACATAAGGCCGGTCCTGAATGGCAGTTTGGAAATAGGGTTCAGCGGCATGGTTTCCAAGCTCCGCTGCGGAAACGACATGGTCTGAGGCGGAGCGCGTGGTTTCCTGCCCTTCTTTGTTAAGAACGCTGACAGTCACCAGCATCGGATCACGCCGAATGAGAGCATCGAGGATCGCTTTTTGCCCGACTTTGTCTCCTTCATAGAGGTTGAGCATCTGAGCGGTCAGCGCCATGTAATCCTGGTAAGTCTGAATATAAATCCCGACAGACTGCGCCATCTGCCTGGCCCGCTCCTGCATCTGCATGTTGATCTGCGCCAGGATTGCCGATTGAACCCGGTCGGAGACACGGGCCTGGGTATAGTGCGCCGAGCTTGCAAACAGCAGGCCCATGCGAGAATTGACGTTATTTAAGACGTCCCGATTTGCCGCCAGTGACTGATGCATCGCTCCGTCGAAACTGCGCTGAGTCACCTGAGCGAACTCATGACCGCTCGTCGCCAGCGAGTCGGCTTGGTTTTTTTCCCACTGCCGCGAGGCCGCCTGGCTGGCCTGGAAGGAGATCTGCGCTGTTTCTTTGCTGGATCGGCGCACGGTCTCCTGCCCAAGCCGCTGGAATTGTTCTCCCGCCCCCTGGAGTGCCACGCCATTGATCCCTTCCATTGTGCGCGCGGTGGTGAGAATCTGTTCCTGGCCGATCCGTCCGACTACCAGCACGGTGATTGTGAGCGGCAGCGCGACCATCGCAACAAAAAGGGGCACCAATCGCCGGGCCAGCTTGCTTTTTCCGATGGGATTGATTTTTTCGGTGGCGTGAGTGTTCACTTTGTATGTTTTGACTTTCGTGTCTATTGTCCACGCTTGTTCTTGTTTGTCCATGTTATTTGCCGCTCTGCGCGGGAGTGTCTGCATCGATGACTTCATCCGCTAAATGCAGCAGCGTGTAAGGGACTTTAATACCGAGCGCAGCGGCTGCCACGAGATTGACGGAGAGGATGGTCTGGCGAGGACTGCGAACACTCATCTGGGCGGCGCTGCTCGTGCCCTCTAGCAGCGGCACTGCCATCTCGGCATTGACATCGCCTAAATCTCTCAAATTTGCCGACAAAGCTACCAGCGCACCTGCATGAGCATGAGCCGCCGAGGTGCCGAGAACCGGGAGGTGATGCGCCTGCGCCACTTCCAGAGTGTCGCGCAGTGCTCTGGACCCAGCGGAGGCAGGGTCGAGAATCAGCCAGAATGCATCCACCTGTCCCGCCAATTGCTCTAAGATCGGACGGACAGTTTCTTTGGGATCTTGGATCGGCTTTGCAATAATCTCGATATTGAGCTTTTTCGCTTCCTGCTGCGCCTGACTCAGAAAAGCGAGCGAGGTGGCATCATCGGCCGTGTAAAGAACCCCGATGCGCTGGATATGGGGATCGGCCTGCTGCAGGGCATCAAATTGTTTACCAGGATCGACCAGCAGTGTCGTGCCGGTGAAGCTTCCCCCAGGCTGAGCCAGCGATTTGACGACGCCCAAGCTGACAGGGTCGAGGATCATGCTGAACAGGACGGAAGATTTTGGGTGCGCGTCGTATATAGCCCGAGTGGCATCCGTGCCGAGAGTAAAGATGAGATCACTGCTTTTGTGCAGGTGCTCCTGAACGATCTGCTGGTCTTTATCTGCGTCGCCGGTCAAAGCAATCACATCCAGACTGATTGCGTCTTTGGTGCTATAGCCCCGCGTCTTGAGTCCATCCACAAAGCCCTGCTGCGTCTGGGAGTAAAAAGCATTGTCCCGTGATTTGACGATCAGTATATGCCTTTGAGGCGGATCTGCATATCCCGGTATCCCAAGCCCGAAAAGAGATAGAACAAGAGCCGCTGCGAGTGGGGTAGATATTCGGCAGGAGGAAAATATTTGGTTGAAAAGGAAAATTTTCACAAGTAATACAGACGATCGAAGCATAGAAACTCAGCGATAGAGAACACCCGCAACGCTGTTATTATTGGTAGGTTGATTGGAATAAAATAGCTTGGTAAGACTCGTTCATGCCGAAACTCGATTTTTCCGACAAGAAATTACATTGCCCTTGCGACAAAATGTAACTTTTGCCGTTATGGCATATAAAACTGTATAATGAAGAAAGGCATAACTACCGAATGAGAGAGTTGATACTAAGTGAGTCAGTGAGACCAGCCTCTGCTTGGGCGGATGCTCAAAAGTCTGCGGCCAGCTTTTGCAGAATCGAAAGTCGTCTGAAACCATGCCATTCATTAAACAGCCTTCCGTTCCAAGTGCAGCGGCCGAGAATCTGCTGAATACTATCGTTGAAGGGACAACCGACGCCATCTTCCTGAAAGGCCTCGATGGACGCTACCAGATGATCAACGCCGCCGGAGCTCGCTTCATCGGCAAGCCGGTTTCTGAAATCATCGGCAAGGACGACACCCAGCTCTTTCCAGCCGCCGCCGCCACGCAGACCCGGTCCAACGACCAGCAGGTCCTTTCGACCGGCGTTTCCTCGACTTACGAAGACACCGAGATTATTGACGGTATCTCCCGCACTTATTTGAGTACCAAAGATGTCTGCCGAGACAAGCAGGGTGCGGCCATCGGCATCATCGGCATCTCCCGCGATATCACAGAGCGAAAGCAAGCGGATGACCGGCTTCGCATGCTGGCCGCCGCACTCGAAAATGCCAATGATGTCGTCCTGATCACTGAGGCCGAACCCGTCGACCATCCAGGGCCGCGGGTCATTTATGTCAATGATACTTTCACACGAATGACCGGCTATTCGCCGCAAGAGATCTTAGGGAAAACGCCGCGAATTCTCCAGGGACCCGGCACAGACCCTAAGACATGTGCTTTTCTGCGAGGCAAGCTCAAGGCCTGGAAGCCGGTTGAAGTGGAGCTGCTCAACTACCGTAAGGACGGCACTTCCTTCTGGTCTCAGCTCAACATTCGGCCTGTGGCGAACGAGAAAGGCTGGTATACCCACTGGGTTTCGATCCAGCGCGATGTCACGGAGCGGCGAAACATTGAGGAGGAAGAACGAACCGGTGCCCGGCGACGTGAAGGGAAACTCACGCACGACCTTCAGGAAAAGACGATAGACCTTGAAGAGAAAACGCAGGATCTTCTTGAGAATGAAGCAAGGTTCCGGGGAGTTGTCGAAGGACTCGGTGAAGGAATATTGATCACGGATTTCGACGATATTGTGCTGTACTCGAATCCGCGTCTTACAGAAATGACAGGCTGGGCCAACCTGGAAATGCATGGGCATCCCGCCTATCGGTTTCTGCTGGCACCCGAAGACTGGCCCATTCTCCACAAGGCCAACACGCAGCGGCAAAATGGAGTCTCGGAGTGCTGGGAGTCGCGCTTTCTGCGTAAAGACGCTTCTTTCTTTTGGGGTGAGATCAAGGCAACGCCGTACCGAGACTCGACCGGCTGCATTGTCGGCACTCTGGGGGCAATCACGGACATCAGTACACGTAAGGCATTGCAGGATGAGCAGCAAAGCATGATCGCGGAACAGGCGCGGATGCTGGCGGAAGCGCTGGAGCGGGCGGACCATGATCCTCTGACCGGTCTCCTCAATCACCGAGCGTTCCAAAAGAAGCTCGAAGAAGAGACCAACCGGGCTCAGCGCGAAGGCAGTTCGCTGGTCGTCGTCATTCTGGACCTGGACAACTTCAAATTCTTCAATGATGCTTACGGACATGCCGCAGGCGATGAGGTGCTGCGGCAGGTAGCGAACGCGATGCGGCAGCAGAGCCGCTCTTACGACACTTTGGGGCGTTTTGGCGGTGACGAGTTTGTCATGCTTTTTCCGGGCACGGCAGAGGGTCAGAAGATCGCGGATGGACTACAGGAGCACTTAGCGCACCTGGGTTACCGCCCGCCCGGCTACGATACCGCAATTCCTATCAGTGCGTCGATAGGGATCGCTGTGTTCCCGAACGAAGCTTCTACCCGTGCCGACGCCGTGGCACTTGCCGATAAGCGACTGCTCCAGGCCAAGTCCGGCGGCGGAGAGGCCGCGAATCTGATTGCCGAGCTGCGTGTACGCTTGCCGTCATCCTCCGTCGACGGGTTCGCGATGCTGAGCGCCTTGGTCACCGCCGTCGATGCCAAGGACCGCTATACCCTTCGCCACTCTGAAGATGTCCTTGTATACAGCCTGCAGATCGCACAGGTGCTCGGGCTGGATGCCGCAGCCCAGCACACCGTTCAGGTCGCCGCGCTGCTGCACGATGTCGGCAAGATTGGCGTTCCTGATGCGATCCTGCGTAAGCCGGGGCAACTGACGGAGGCGGAGTTCAAGGCGATCCAGCAGCACCCACAGATGGGGGCAGCGATTGTAGGAGCAGTCTTAGGCTTTGAGGGCACTCTGGCTGCGATCCGCTCTCACCACGAGCGCTGGAACGGCGAGGGGTATCCTGCGGGCCTTCAAGGAGAGAACATTCCCCTGATTGCCCGCCTGATGGCGGTTGCAGACGCATTCTCGGCCATGACAACCGATCGTCCCTACCGCAATGGCATGACCGATGCAAAAGCGATGTCGATTCTTCAAGAAGGCAGCGGTACTCATTGGGACCCTACCTGCATCCAAGCGTTTCTGCACGCGCGCATTTGTTCCTAGAGCGTATTAGGCACTTTGAGCAGAGTGCGAGTGTTTTTATGGGGTATCCACGCACAAGCATTATCCTGCAGTGACGCCTACGGATCCCAGTGACGTCTCCAATGACGAGTAAGCTTTTGTCGCCTCCCTACCTGACCTTGATGAAAGGGGCAAGGGATGAGAAGAAGGACGGCGAACAGATGCAGCATGTTGGCCTTGTCCTTCGGGCACGGCGGCGCGAACTGAACATGAGCCAGACGAAGGACGGGTCGCTAAAGAGCGGGCGCTGCGCTTCGGCCTGGGTGAGCCCAGAAATGCATCCGGCCGTGTCTCGCTCATCGGTATCTTTCCCCTTTGCAAACATCAGACTCAAGCAAACATGAAAACCTGCGTCTCGCAGGGGGCAAGCCGAAGCTCGAATTTGGGGTGCGGATAAATCTGCTTCGCGCCGCTCAGCAGCTCCCGGCAGGGAAACGGGCCGTTTTCCTGGAGGAACGGCGCAAGGTCCACTGTAACCCGCTGCGGGCTGCCCGTATCAAAATTGCACATCACCAGAAACCCGGAAGCGGGCTTTTGCGGGTCCTGGCGAAAGGCGGCAATCACTGCCGGATGCCCGTTATCGACAAACCGGCAGTTCTCCCCGCACCGGAAGGCCGGATAGTCGGCGAGAATCGCGTTGACCCGGCCAATAAATGACGCGAACCTGGGATCGGCAGGAAATACCAGCTTCGGGCTGCTGCCGATAAAATTGATCCGCTCACTTTCTCCAAGCTCGACGCCCTGCGGCATTCCCGTGGCTCCAGTCCCCAACAGAGCCGCAGCGACATAGCGCGGAGCCGTTGAATCAGCGGTTCCGAATTCCTGAGCGGGCGCCCCGGAATCCTGTGACGTGATCGGCATGAAGTAGCGCACCTGCCCGGAAACGCGGTGAATATACTGAAGGTAGTCCCGAAGCTGCGGCACGAATTTGTAGTTCCAGGGTGTCGCCAGCAGCAGGTTTAGCCCCCATTCCGGCGCAGTGTTCAGCAGCGTTCGCTCATCGGTAAAATACTCAGCCAGAAGACCTACCTGCGGATACTGGGAATGCAGCGCGGTTGTCAGCGACTCGATAAAATCGGGATTGCTGCTGTGCAGGTTATCAAACCGAACGAACCCGCCCGTGTCATCCGCATAGCTCGACCAGAACAGGGCATAGTCGGTCATATAAGCCCAGATCTCCGAACGGACCGCTTCCGAGGGATGTTCATAGTTGATCAGCACAAGGTCGTCCCAGGTGCGCCAGCCCTGGTCAGACCAATACCGGGCACGCTGAAGCCCGTCCGGCTGATTTTGGTCCGGGACGATCCAATCCGGTGCCTGCCGTGCCATTGCACTGTGAACCCCGACATGGTTCAGCACGAGGTCAAAACAAAGCTGAATACGGAGCGCTCTTGCTTCTTCGGCAAACTCTTCAAATTGGGACAGGCCATCCTGCCCGGCATCAGCGTTCAGGTAGCGGGCATCTAAAGCAAATAGATCTGCCGCTGCATAGGGACTTTCAGACGTATCCTGAGCGGTAATCGGCAGCAGATGAACCGCGTTAAAGCCCATCTTCTGAATGCGTCCCAAATCGGCTTTCCAGTCGGCGATAGTGCCGGAGACAGTGGGAAGCAGCGTGTAAAGACGCAGTCCGTCTACCTGCGGCGGGTCGACCAGCACCCAGGCATCAGGGATCGTATCCCGAAGCCAGGTAGTGCCTTCATCCAGCGAGAACTCAGCCCGGAAGGACTGGAGGCCGAGGCGCTCGGGCATGACCCGGCATGTCAGTGTCCGTTCATCAGTGCGGGTGAAAAGAATTTCCGCCCCTTGCTTGCCGCCGGTCGAGTTCAGGGTCGTCATAAGCCGCGCTTGAACCACACTGGGGAGAGTCTCATCGATAGTGATTGTCAGGACCATGACCTGCCCCTGACAGGCCCGTGAGAAACTCTGCCGCCCCGCTGAATAAGACCGATAAATATGGCTGGAAACAGGATGGACATGGGGGCGCACGGGCAGAACGGGAATCACGCGATGTTTGAGTGTCATTATGTTTCCGATCACGTTTTCTGAGCCTCGAAGCCGGAGATGACATCAAACATCTCTTCGTCGATAGAACTCTGGCGCTGCCGGTTGAATGTCTGATGCAGGCCATCCAGCAGCTCGTCGATATTCTTCTCGGCTCGCTGCATCGCGGCCAGGCGGCTTGCATTCTCACTGGCAAGCGATTCGGCGCACGCGCGGAACAGCGAGACAAACAGGTATTCATGGACAAGCGCCAGCAGCGTTTCTTCCCGATCACCCAGGACTTCCGGCAGGCTGGTCGTCGGCCAGTGAATGCGTGTCAGGTCCTGCTGCCATTGCCGGTCGAGCGGCAGCAGTCGCTGGACCTGCGGCTCATAAAGCGTTTCGCTCTTGGGGCCGTTATGAAACAAGTAGAGCGAACCCGCTTCTGTCCTGGTCAGGATCTGCCCAATCAGGGGCGTGATCGTCCCAACAGAAGTCGGAACCGGGAACAAGCCTGCGGGCGGAAGACCGGCGTCTGTCAAACGCGCATGAATACGCTCCCCGACTGCCCAGACACTCTTCCGGCCCGGCAGCGGGGCCAGAGTGCTGACAACAAACTCTGCTAAAACATCGTTAAACTGTCCGACAAGACCCTGGTCCGAGCCGAAGACAACCGCGCTGATCGTGCCTGTCTCGGCTGGTTCGCTGCGTTCAGGGGTATCCGGCCCGGATTGCCGCAGGCAGACGGCCAACCCCATCTCGACCGTGCGGTAGTAGTCTCCTACGGCCAGCACTGATTTCTCATACTGACCGATGCTGGACGCCGCCAAGGCCTTCATCGAGCGCACGACGGATTCCAGATCTTCCGCGCCACCGATCTTGCCCCGCAATGTTTCTAATGTGTCGCTCATTGATTTTACTTGCTGGCGCTGCACAGTGCCAGGCGCGTGGGATTGAAATCCTACGCTGTGGGGCGCAGACGCCTAATGTCCGCCTTCGCGGACAGGGAGCGGAGTCTTTCTCCAGGCCCTTGGAGACTAGGGGCTTTGTAACATCGGTGACTTATTCCGCAGATTCTGACTTGGCCTGGAATGGCGCAAGTGCTTTGCTGACGATCTGTAAAATCACTTCGCGGTCCGGGCCGCTCAGTGTGTCGGCGGACGAAAACCGTTCTAAAACATCGGCAGGGATGTCTGCCGCTGAAGCCCGCAAAGCACCTTCGGCGTCCCGCATCTTTTCGAGCGGCACCGGGTCGAAGTGGCCGCCGGTCAGCGCAGTCAGCACGAGAATTTGTTCCGGCAGAGATACAGGCGCAGACACCGGCTGCATGAGGCAGGAGCGAATTCGCTGGCCGTGGTCGATGATCTTACGCGTTTTATCGTCCAGACGTGTCCCGAACCGGGCAAAAGTCTCAAGCTCGGTGAACTGAGCATAGGAAAGCTTGAGGTTGCCGGTGACTGCCCGGTAAGCCGCCCGCTGGGCCTTGCCGCCGACACGGGACACGGACTTGCCGACATCGACCGCAGGCAGAACTCCCAGCTCAAAGAGAGTCGGCGAGAGATAGATCTGACCGTCTGTGATGGAAATCAGATTTGTCGGGATATACGCGGAAATGTCCTGCGCTTCCGTCTGGATGATCGGCAGCGCCGTCAGCGACCCGCCCCCGAGATCGTCACGCAGGTGCGTCGCCCGCTCCAAGAGCCGGGAGTGGATATAAAAGATGTCGCCGGGGAACGCCTCACGACCCGGCGGGCGACGCAGCAGCAGGGAAAGCTCCCGGTAGGCCCGTGCATGGTTCACGAGGTCATCGTAGACGATCAGAACGTCCCGACCGGCTTCCATGAAATACTCGGCGATGCTGGTCGCCGCATAGGGCGTGATATAGGAAAGGCCAGGCGGCGCATCTCCTTCGGAGACGACAACGACCGTGTAATCCATCGCGCCCGCCTCCCGCAAAGTCGCCACGACTTTCGCGATCGCAGACGCCCGCTGGCCGATGGCGCAGTAGACGCATAATACGTCCTGGCCGCGCTGGTTCAGGATCGTGTCGATCGCAATGGCCGACTTGCCGGTCTGACGGTCGCCTAAAATCAGCTCCCGCTGACCCCGGCCGATCGGGACAAGCGAATCAATAACTTTGATTCCTGTCTGCAAGGGGACGGTGACCGGAGCACGGTCCATGATAGGCCGGGCCGGACGCTCCACCGGCAGGCGCGGGCCGGGCGGCAAAGGCCCTTTGCCGTCGAGAGGTGTTCCCAGCGGATCGATCACACGTCCGATCAGAGCGTTTCCTACGGGGACATCCATGACCCTGCCCGTGCGCTCGACTTCATCCCCGGCGCTGAGCTGCTGGAAATCGCAGAGGAGCATGACCCCAATCTCGTCTTCATCGATATTGAACGCGGTGCCGAGCAGGCCGCCGGGGAACATGACCAGCTCCTCCGAGCCGACGCCGGGAAGACCCGACACTTTCGCAATGCCCATCGAGACACTCGTGACCGCGCCGATCTCCTGCGGCGTTAGCTGCGGCTTGAAAGCGGCCAGCGTTTCGCTGATGCCGCCGAAGGCACGATCAAGGGCATCGCTTGCGGGCGCGTTCTTGGTGTTCATCCGCTCACCGCCGCGACTGCCGGCTCTGTCTTTGATTCCAGAAGCTCACCCATGCTCTTTTCCAGCGCCCCGAGATAGTCCGCGATGCTCCAGGCGATCTTCTGACCATTGGCCGTGATCTCGATGCCGCTGACCAAATTCGGCGCGGTCTCAAAACGGAGCGGTGCCTGGGACGCGAAAGTCTCCTGAACGGCGGCTTCGATTGTCCCGCGCTCCGCTTCCGAGAGCTCGAACGTGCTGCGAACCAGAGCAGGTGAAGTCAAAGAGGCTGCGAATTGGTCATGCTCGGCCACGCTCAGACCGCGCAATCGGGCGATAAACACGCGGCTCATACATTCCTCAAGATCACTGCCGGCAAGCTCGGTTAGCGTCTTTCGCGCGATGTCGAAGACGCCCAGACGGGTCCGGCGGACAATCTCTTCGCCGAAATCTTTTTGTTCGTTCTTCAAAGCCGTCTGCCATTCCAAGCGCACCGCGTCGGCATCCTTCCGGGCGGCGGCAAGCAGTCGCTCCCGCTCCGCCCCGGCATCCTCGGCGGCTTTAGTGAGAAGTACACCGCGCTGCTGCTCAAATGCTTCCGTTTTATGCTGGAAGTCCTCCGAGGCCGCCTGCGCTTCCTTCGTTTTTGCCTCAGCCGCCGCGAACTTCGCCGCGATACCTGTTTCCCGCGCATCGATCGCGCTAAGAATGGGCTGGTACAGGAATCGTTTCAAAAGCCAGACCAGCACGAGAAAATTGACGGCCTGGGCGATGACCGTGAACCAGTCGATCAGCATGGCTTACTTGCCTCCGGCATGGGCGATCACATGAGTCCAAAATGGGTTGGCGAAGATCAGGATCATCGCGACCACGAACGAGTAAATGGCGGTCGACTCGATCATCGCCAGGCCCACAAAAAGGGTTCGGGTGATGGTCGAGGCAGCGTCCGGCTGCTGGGCCAGTGCGCTGAGCGCGGTCGAGACGGACCGGCCCTCCCCGAGCGCGGGACCGATACAGCCAATGCTGATCGTGAACCCCGCCGTGACAATCGACGCCATCGCGATAAGTGTGCTGCTGTCCATAATTTTCTCTTTCTGTAAGTTCTGTGTTCGTTTATTCCGGGCGTACCTGAGTGGCCGCCGCGATATAGACCGTTGCCAGGATCGCGAAGATGTAGGCCTGAACCATCCCAGTGAGCAGGCCGAGGAGGCTCATGACAATCGGGAAGAGGAACGGCGTGATAGTCAGCAGAATGCCGACGATCATTGCGCCGCTCATCATGTTGCCGAACAAACGCACCGAGAGCGCCAGGGTACGGGAAAGCTCGCTGATGATGTTAAACGGCAGCATCAGCGGGGTCGGCTCCGCGTAAGACTTGAGGTAGACACGCAGCCCTGTCGCTTTGATGCCGAAGAGCGGCACAGCCACGAACACGCAGACCGCGAGGGCTACCGTCGTGGACAGCGAGGCGGTCGGCGGATCGTAACCGGGGATGATCGTGCAGAGGCTGGCCGTCGCAACAAACAAAAACAGCGTCCCGAGAAAACCGAGATACTTTTCAGAATGCCGTATGCCGACTTCTTCGATCTGAGCCTTCATGCCAGTCACCAGGATTTCCAGCAAGCTCTGCCAGCGCGAAACCGGGCCATCGCTGACAAGCTTGCGTGTCACCAATCGTGCCCCGACACAAAGCAAAAACATCAGCGCCCATGTCGTGACAATCGTGTCGTTGAGCTTGAAAAACCCGTGCTGCCAGAAGATCAACGTGTCGGGGCTAAGACGCATGGCTGGTCTCCTTCACGGCAATGCCCTGCGCTCCTGCCGGAGTTCGAGTGAGTTTTGCAACGACGATACGCGCGATAAAGAAGCTGAGCAGGCAGGCCAGCACCCGCTCCCAATGACCGCATGAGACAAGCAGAAATCCGGCGACGGTGATGCCAGTCCGCAGCAGCAAACTGATGAAGAACCAGAGTGCTGGAACCGGAGAAGCAAGCCCGCGCAGGACGGTCCACCACAGGCCGCCGAAGAAGACTGCGCCCAGTGCGCCGCCCATAGCAAACGCAAAAACCAGGCCCATCGGGTCATTCATTGTCGTTTTCTTTCTGTTCTGTTTCTTTCGGCTCATTTGGAATATGCTGTTCTTCGTGCATTGCTTTGTCTTCTTTGGCGACCCAGTTCCAGGCCTGAAAACAGCCGAGGCAGAGGCCCGCGACCAGCAGCATCAAAGTCCAGGACCGGCTTCCCGGATAGCGGCTGTCCAGCCAGACACCGAGCAGCGCCCCGACAAGTGCCGGAGCCGCGACGGACCAGCCAATAACTCCCGTGACCCCGAAGCCAAGCCAGATGCTGCGCCCCGGCACTGTCTGCGCCCGGATCTTACGCGCTGCTTTTGCGCCGATCTGACGGCTGAATTTCGTCCGCCCGTTCTCGGTATTCGGCGGCTGTGTCGGCTTCATAAGCTCTTGCTTTCATGCATATACTCGGCAAAGCGGCGCACAAGACCGCTTTCCATCTTTGCCAGCGCCAATCGATCAGTCTTCTGCCGGGCATCGAGAGTGAGAAACTGCTTCTCGACCGCCTCGTGCAGCTTGCCGAGGTCGGTTCCCCCGAGGGCGCTGCGGACCGAGATAGACACGTCAAGCCCGGCTTTCACAAGTACGCCTGCATCGACGGCGACATACACCGTTTCGCCCGACTCAGTCGCATAAGTCAGGATGCCGGGCACGAGCGCTGCCGTGCAGTCCAGCCTGCCCGGCAGCAGGCCGAACGAACCGTTCTGCGTCTCGGCGACAATGCGCGTGACGCCGCTTCGACTGGCAAAGACTTCCGACGGCAGCAGTATTTTGAGTGTCATGGAAGACGACATCTCAGCGCTTCGCCTCGTCGATTGACCCGATCATATAAAACGCGCTTTCGGGATACTCTTTGAATTCATCCCGCAGAATGCGCTCGCAGCCGTCGAGCGCGTCTTTGAGGCTGACCGTCTTGCCGGGGATGCCGCTGAACTGCTCCGTCGCGAAGAACGGCTGGGTCAGGAACCGCTCCAGCCGCCTGGCCCGGTCGACGACGCTGTGGTCTTCCGGGGAAAGCTGCTCCAGCCCCAGCATAGCGATGATGTCTTTCAGCTCCGCGTACTGAGCCAGAGTCTTCCGAATCTCCTGTGCCAGCAGGTAGTGACGCTCGCCGACAATGCCGGGCGCGGCCAGAGTAGAGCTGGACTGAAGCAGGTCGATGGCCGGGAACAGCCCCTCACTGGCCCGCTGGCGGGACAGAACAATGGACGCCGAAAGATGGGAAAAGATATGCACGGCAGCCGGATCGGTCAGATCGTCCGCCGGGACATACACGGCCTGAATGGACGTGATCGCGCCTGTCTCAGTGTTCGCGATGCGCTCTTCGAGTTGGGCCAGCTCCGTCGCCATGGTCGGCTGGTAGCCGAGCCGCGACGGCATCTGTCCCATCAGTCCCGAGATTTCCATACCCGCCTGAATGAACCGAAAGATGTTATCGATCAGCAGCAGGACATCCCGGTGCTCATCGTCGCGGAAGTACTCGGCCATGGTCAGTGCGGCGTGAGCGACCCGGAACCGTGCTCCTGGCGGCTCGTTCATCTGGCCGAACACGAGAGCCATATCAGGGAGTGTCCCGGCCTCTTTCATATCGTGGTACAGCTCTTCGCCCTCGCGGCAGCGCTCGCCAATGCCGCAGAACAGGCTGACTCCCTGCTGCTGTCCGGCCTTCTGATGACCGACCATGTTGTGGATCATCTCGGTCAGCAGTACTGTCTTTCCGACCCCTGCCCCGCCGAACAGGCCCGCTTTGCCGCCGCGTTCTAACGGAACCAGAACGTCAATCGCCTTGATACCTGTCTCGAAGATCTCGGATTTAGTGGAACGCTGGGTGAGAGTCGGCGGGGCATGATGAACGGTGCGCCACTGGACATCGGCAGGCGCGGTCTGCCGGTCGATCGCGTTTCCGAAGACATCGAACATGCGCGACAGAATGCCTGGGCCGACCGGCACTTTCAGCGGCCCGCCCGTGTCCTCGACTTTCATGCCCCGAGCAAGCCCCTGAGTTGGCGTCAGACCAATGCCTCGGACACGGTGGGCGTCAAGCTGAGACTTCACTTCAATCGCGATCTGCCGGTCTGTGCCCGCCCGTAGGAGCGAGTAGATCGGCGGCAGATGCGTGTCAAACTGGACATCTACCACGCTCCCGCGCACGGAAACGACCGTGCCTAGATTTGGCATAGACTTCATTTAAATGCCTTGATCAGCGCTTCGAGCTGTGTACCCAGCGCCCTATCGTGCGGCGTGACGGGTGGGATTTCGCGCTCAATTCCAAGCAGCTCATAGACTGCCACCTGGGCCGCGCGTACTGAATACTCCACTGTGAAGACGACGTCTTCAGGGATCTCGACAAACTGGCTGATGAACGCGAGATTTTGTGAGCCTGCAGGCACCGGCAGCGGACGGTCCCCACCCACGCGCGGCATGAACATGCTGGTGATATAGGGCATTCGGCAGGGGATGCAGTTGGCCGCATCGGCTGTCTTCAAATCAAAGACATCTAAATCGAAGCGCAGGTGGCCGCAAAGCTCCTGAAGAATCTCCGTGCCATTGCACTCAGCCATCGGCTTTGGAACGAAGTCGCCGATCCGGTCCGGGGACAGCGCGTATCCCCAGAACACCTGCACCCCTTCGGGTTGGCCCCGGAAATGCGGCTGATACGCCAGAACAATGGACATCAGCCAGGACGAGTCTTTAAACGTGATCAACCCGCCGGTGCCAGGCTCATTGCCGGTGAACTGGGTGATCTTATCGAAGAACGCGGGGGTCTTCAGTGTCACCGTGAAGGACTCCCAGTAAGACTGGGCGATGCAGCTATTGAATGCGGCTGGGTTGCCAAACTCGGGCCAACCGGCCGCCAGTTTTTCCCAGAGCCGCCACCCGCCGCTGTCGGCTTTGGTCAGTTGCTTCGGCGGATTCGTCATCGAGCCTAAGCTGGAAGCATCGGTCATCGAGCCGTTCTGCACGAAGACAAGGCCCCCGTCTCCCACGGCCACGACATTGTGTTTGCCCTGATACACGCAGTGAATGCCGGTCACGACAAACTGGCCGTCGTCTATTCTGTGATCCAGGTCGATGACCCTGCAGTCCGTGACTAAATGGACGCCCTGCGATTTCAGCCACGTTTGCAGCGGCAGCACGAGAGAGTCATACTGATTGTAGATGGTCCGCTTGACACCGGCAAGCGTGTCGATGCGCGAGAATTCGAGCAGAAATCGGTGCAGGTAGCGCTTGAACTCCACGGCGCTGTGCCAGGGCTGAAAGGCAAATGTGGTGGACCAGAGATACCAGAAATTGGTCTCGAAGAACCCCGGCGAAAGCCAGTCAGTGATACAGCTTGCGCCAAGCGTTTCTTCGCTGGTCTCGCTGAGCTTCAGCAGCTCGATCCGGTCCTCCATCGAGAACCCCATCGACGACGCTGGCACCTTCGCCCGGCGGCTGTCCACAAGTCTTGCCTTCGAATGCGATCTGTGCTGCTCATTGAACGCCATTGTCTCGTCGAAGACCGATTGATTTTTATCGTTCAGCGAGGGGATGGATTTGTAAAGGTCCCACGTGCATTCGTAGTTGTCGGACGTAAACATACGTCCGCCGCGCATGACATACCCCTGCTCGGGCGAGCCTGCACCGTCCAGACTCCCACCCAGCACGGCGGCCTCTTCAAAGATCGTGATGTTCGGTCCCGGAACACCGCCGTCCCGAATAAGATACGCGGCGCTTGCCAGTGACCCGATGCCGCCTCCGACCAGATAGGCTTTTGTCTCGGCATGAATTCTGTTCATAGTAATTTACCCTGCGGAAATTCGAAGCACGGCGGCTCCGTTGATCTGGTCATGCTTGAGCGCTTGCAGGGCTTGATTGGCCTGCTCCAGCGCAAACTCCGTGGTCTGAGTATGCAGGGGAATTTCGGCGGCGAGCTTCAGCAGTGCCTGACCATCGCTGCGGGTATTGGCCGTGACGCTTCGGACTGTGTGTTCCTGAAACAGATACCGCATATAATCCATCTCCGGGATCGGCGTCATGTAGATGCCTGCCAGCGACAGCGTTCCACCTTTGTCCAGCGCCGCAAGCGCAGGCAGGACAAGCGGGCCTGCCGGGGCGAACAAGATGCTGCTCCGCAGTTTTACCGGCGGCACGGCATCTGCTCCACCTGCCCAGACCGCGCCTAGCTCAAGCGCCAGCGCCTGGTGGCGCTCCTCGCGAGTGCAGACATACACGTCGCTGCCCCGGTGCCGGGCGATCTGGATCAGAATATGGGCGGACGCACCGAAACCGTACAAGCCAAGCGGAGCGCCCACGGGAAGTTCAGCTCGTTCCAGGGAGCGGTAGCCGATAATGCCTGCACAGAGAAACGGCGCAGCTTCCTCGGGTGAAACCGCGCCGGCCAGCGGGTACGCGAAATCTTCATGGGCGACGGTGTATTCTGCATAGCCGCCGTTGCGGTCATAGCCGGTGAACTCGGGCGCGTCGCAGAGGTTTTCGTCGCCCCGCCGGCAGTATGCACAGGTGCCGTCAGTCCCGCCGAGCCAGGCGACGCCGACCCGGTCCCCCACCCTGAACCGCTGCGAAACAGGGCCATTCTTGACGACGCGCCCCACGATCTCGTGGCCTGGGATGATCGGCTGCCGGTGCGGCGGCAGGTCGCCTTCGGTGACGTGCAGGTCGGTGCGGCAGACGCCGCAGACTTCCACTTGGATCAAGATTTCGCCGAGGCCCGGCTCCGGGATCGGCAGTTCCGTCAGCCGCAGCGGGGCGCTTTCAATCGGACCGGGCCGAGATAGAACCATAGCTTTCATAAAATGTTTCCTAAGATATGGCTGCGCCAGGCGATCGCTCTCGAAAAGCAGAGTCGCATTATGCAGTCCCGTCCCTGCTGACTGCCATCGCTGAATTCACTGCGATTTCCGCCCAGGTCAGAGGACGCCGAATATAAACTGCGACATGCCCGTCACAGGTCGCCGGCAGAACCCCCATTTCTTCCATTTGAAGTTCTCGATTGGTCTCTATTTCGTGGTATATCCCGGCCGGATCCGGATGACCTGCCAGGAAATAGGCAGGCTGCTCTTCCAATGTTTCTCTCTGAATGACAGGCGTTTTCATCTGGTTGCCTCCGGTGATCTGTTCTTGTGAGTTCAGCTTCACTTTGAGTATGAAGGATTGCAGCTTAAGACACATCCGCTGTTTGGCGGATTGTGGGAGTAGCAGACAAAAAGCCTGCGTCTGGCGAACCCGACGCAGGAACAGTTCCGATAACACTTTCGGTGATTACTCCCCAGCCATTTTCTCCTTCAAACGGCATTCCGAGTGTTCCACCAATTGCTTTGCCTAGCCGGCAGCCCATTACCTGGGCACAAAGGGGAATTTTGTGAGTGCCGGGGATTGAGCAGGCATTACGGTTTCATACGTAGATCTGTTTTCCTGAATACGTTTAGAGGGTGCGAGACCAGGTTAGAGAAATGGCCTACGCGGGGGGAGCCGTCGAGTTCCGCACAATAAGCTCCGGGGTAAACAGCCTTCTTTCCGGCTGGACACTTCCCGTCTCGATCGAAGCGATCAGCATGAGGGACCCCATCCGCCCGATCTCCATGAGCGGCTGCCGGATCGTCGTCAGGCCCAGGGCTTCCAAAGACAGTGTCGGGAGGTCATCAAAACCGATCACCGACAACTGCCCAGGCACATCCACGCCGCAGTCCCGCGCGGCATTAATCGCCGCTAAAGCGAGCGTGTCATTAGAGGCGAAGATGGCGGTCGGCGGCGCAGGCAGCGCAAGGAGTCGGCGCGTGCGATCGTAACCGGAGGCGGTCTCATAGGAGCCGGGCAGCAAATAGTCGGACGGCACCGGCAGGCTCGCCTCGGTCAGCGTCGCCAAAAACGCCTCACGACGTTCAATTGCGCTGATCAAGTTGTCATCGCCGGAGAGATGGGCAATGCGGCGATGTCCTAGAGAAACCAGATGTTCCGTTGCAAGCCTCGCCCCGACAGAATTGTCGACGTCTACTGAGGAGATGTTGTATCCACCGCTCGACGAGACAGCAACGGCAGGCAGGCCTGTTTGGGCTAAACTTGCCAAAATGTCTGAGTCCGTGGTCACGGCAATCAGCACGACGCCATCGGTGCGCCCACTGCGGAGGATGCCTCCGGAGCGCTCGGCGTCATGCCAGGGCTCTGTAAACAGCGTGATGTCATACCCTGCATCGGCGGCCCCGCCAATCAGTCCCTGGAAGACAGTGAACGCATACGGGTTCGCGACAGCGACAGAAGCACGCTCGAGGCAAAAGAGCACTCCCAGCGTTTTGGTCGGACGCCCGGACAACCCGCGTGCCAGCGCATTTGGATGGTAGCCGAGTTCTTTAGCGGCGGAAAGAACCCGATCGCGGGTGGCCTGCGAGACACGGGTGTTGCTTCGCGAGCCATTGAGGACAGAGGATGCGGTTGCAATGCCGATCCCGGCCTGGGCGGCAACATCGCGGAGACCGACCAACTGCGGTTTCCGGGGCTTAGGAGCTTGGTATTCGGTACTATCCATGATGTACTTCCCAGAAGCTCACTCCTAATTCCTTCTGACGAATATTCCTCACCTTATAAAAAAGGTGCGGACTAAACGCTTCATTATGTGATATTATAACCCTAATTCGTCTGCCTGTCAACAAAGCTGCCGGCTAATGGCGGTCAGGCGTGGTTCGACAGGTGTCAGATACGAGAAAATTACCATGCTTTATTGTTCAGCACACCAAACTCTTGCCAGGGCTGTTCTCCTTTTGCTTGCTTGCCTTGGCGGAGGCATAAATCTATCCTCCGTTGGAGCTCAGGCCAGCAGCAGCCCTGTTCCCAGGATCTACTCCCTTAAAACAAACGATACCCACATGACCCTCGCAGTGAAAGATAACCAGATCGTTATTCTTTCACTCAAAAACCCGGCAGCGAACTGGGAATGGGTCCGTGGCACTGAAGTCGTCCCCTTCGTACAAATTGCGTCCTCTGCCGCGCCGGCCTGGAAGTTCCAAAGTGCGACCGAGGATTACCGAAGTGGGGCAAAGATAACGCTCCGCTTCACCAGCAGTGCGCCGCACCTTGCGCTAAACTCAGTCTGGTGGGCCCGACCCGGCGGAGGGCCAATCGAAAACGAGGTGACCGTCGAGAATCAATCCGGTGAGCCGGTGGTGTTCAGCGCCCAAACCGCAGCCGCGAGACTACAGCTTAGGGCAAAAAGCTTGGTAAGCGTCTGCTACTCCGATAAAACAAGTGCCGGCCCAGGGAAGGTTCACAATGACCCGGTAGGACCCGGCAGCAGTATCACAACAACCAGGGAACAGATACCTCTCACGTTTCTTGCTGAGAACTCGGCGCAAGGGCTATATCTCGGCTGCGAATGGGAACTTGGCGGCATGAATGTTTCAAGCGGCTCGGATCCGTTGCAGATGACGGCGGCGGTAATGCCGATCACAGAAAATGTAACCCGGCAGAACCATGAAACATTTACGATACCAACCGTCTATTACGGAACCTATCGTGGGGATATCGACTCCGGCAGCAATCAGTTCAAGAAATGGTTCTGGAAATACAAGATTACACGAAGCCTGTATGGTAACTCCGATGAACCCTGGACTGAAATGTGTGTCGGCGACGGTGTGAACGGGCCCACGGAAAGCACCCCGCAAAGCTATTACGACAGCATCGCAGCCACCGGGGTTGAGTGTATCAAGTTTGACTTTTGGGATGGCACCGGCCAGTGCTGGTACTCCAACCGAGACTGGACCTTTCACCCGGCAGTATGGCCGAACGGTTTTGATTACGCCAGGAAAGCGCATCAGGCAGGTCTCAAAGCCTCGCTTTATATGGGCGGCACTTACAATGACTGCGACCTCTCGACAATCGCCGGCCGGGATGCGGAGCTGGCGGCTGTGCTGGAGCGATACGACAAAGGATGGTTTGATGTCTGGCGGACCGATTGGTATACAGCGCCCAAGACTCCTATCCCCGATACCTACGAGGGAGTGACAAACTTTTTGTCCCTGCAAGATTACCTGATCAGCCACCGGCCAGGGTATCGCTACGAGAACTGCAGCAATGGCGGTCGATACAAAGGCTTTGCGATCTGCCGCAGAATGACCTTCTGCACCATGAATGACCGGGCCGACATCCCCTGGATCACCCGGTCGACCTACTATTCCAACTCGTTTGCGATCAATCCCGTTCAGCTCAAAAGCGATCTCGGCGGGCCGGAAGACGACTACTTTCTCAGGACGGATATGCTGGGGGCGATACTGACCGTAGAAGCGCATAGCCCAGTTTACAAGCAGAACATCCTGCTTTACAAGACACGCCAGCGGCCTATTCTGCGCGGCGCGGACATCTATCACATCCTGCCGATGCCGGACGGCATCAACTGGGATGGCCTGGAATACTTCAATGAGGAAATAAACAAAGGCTCTGTATTTTTGTTCAAGCCTTCGACAAGCGGAGCCGATGGCGATTCCAAGATGATACCGCTTAAAGGCTTGAATGCAAAGCGCAATTACCGGCTGACATTTCAGGATCGAACAAACCTGAACTGCACAATGACCGGAGCGGATCTGATGACTAAGGGAATTTTGGTCACTAAGATGACTGGAAATAACGCCTCAGAAATCATCTGGATCAACTGAAACCAGTGGTCCTCCTCGCCCCCCATCTGAGAACCAAGTATCCCAACGCTGCCGACACCAAAGCGATAGAACGCGCTTCTAACGGCAGCTTGTCTAGGTTCATTTCGCTGCTTTTCGGGTAAGGTGAGCAGAGAGTTTCTTATGAAACAAAAATCACTATGACACAAAAGCTCTTGGTGGAAGATGCCCAAAACTTTGCCCAAAACATCGTGGATACGGTGCGCGAACCACTCTTGATCCTGGACGCTAACCTCTGCGTCCGCTCCGCCAACCGTGCCTTCTACCAGACCTTCCGAGTCTCCCCGGAAGAAACGGAAGATGAACTCATCTACGAACTGGGAAACGGGCAGTGGAACATCCCCGCCCTGCGGACACTGCTGGAAGACATCATCCCGCAAACGTCCGTCTTTGACGACTTTGAGATCGAACACGATTTCCCCAGCATTGGGCGAAAGGTCATGCGTCTCAACGCTCGCACACTGCGGCCCGGCGATCATACCGAGTTCCTCGTTCTGGCCATCGAAGATGTCACGGAGCGCCGCCGCGCCGAACGACTGCTTGCAGAGATCGAGACTTACGCCCAGAATATCGTGGATACGGTGCGGGAGCCGCTCCTGATGCTGGAGCCGACGCTGCGGGTCAAAAGCGCCAACCGTGCCTTCTACCAGGCCTTTCAGGTTTCCCCGGAAGAAACGGAAGGACAGCTTATCTATGAGCTTGGAAACGGGCAATGGGATATTCCGGCCCTGCGAACCCTGCTGGACGATATTGTGCCTCGGCAGTCGGTGTTCAGCGACTACGAGCTGGAACACGATTTCCCCGCTATCGGACGGCGCACCATGCTGCTGAATGCCCGCCAGCTTCGCGGGGGAAATCACACGGATCTGCTGGTTTTCGCCATGGAAGACGTCACTGAGCGGCGTCGGGTCCACAACCTGGAAATCCAGTTCACCGAAGATCTTCAGGAAAGCTACCGGCGGCTGCAGGAAGTGGAAAAGCTGCGCGATGACTTGAAGAACATGATCGTCCACGACCTCCGCACGCCGCTGACTTCTGTGATCACGGGAATGCAGACACTCACGATGATTGGCGAACTGGACGCCGACCAAGCCGAAATGGTCGGCATTGCCATCAGCGGCGGCGAACTCCTGCTGGGTATGATCAACGACTTACTCGAAGTGGAGAAAATGGAAGCCGGCTCGATGCAGCTCGATTACAAAATGCTGGATGCCGCCGTGCTTGTGCAGAGTGCCGTCGATCAAGTGGCTTCGCTGGTCAATGCGGAAAAGCTCACGGTAGTTCAGCAGATCGCCGCCGGTCTGCCTCCCTTCCGTGGCGACGAGACCAAGCTGCGGCGCGTTCTGGTCAACTTGCTGGGCAATGCGATCAAGTTTACTCCCACCGGCGGAACTCTGACGATCACGGCAGAACTTGATACAGCAGGACTTGATGTGGACCAGCACTTATTCCTCTTTTCGGTCCGTGACACCGGGGAAGGCATTCCCACCGAGGCCTTCGGGCATATATTCGAAAAGTTCGGTCAGGTCGCCTCGCGTCACGGGGGACGAACAATGAGCACTGGTCTCGGGCTGACATTCTGCAAGCTGGCCGTGGAGGCCCACGGCGGTCAGATCAGTGTCGAAAGTACCGCCGGCGCAGGGAGCACGTTTCGCTTCACGGTTGCTTGTGTGCAGCCTAATAGCTCGTAAACACCGCTCCCTGGAAATGGTCGCGATTTGGGCCTGCATAATATCTTCCTATGACATCGGCTTGTCTGAAGACTCCCGCAAGGCAGAAATCGCTCGAATTCGAGAGCAAGAGACGGAGTGTATCTTTTCACCCCAGGTGCGATAATAGATGTCATCAAGACGTTCCCTGAAAGTGAGGAGATCAGCGCTATGTCTCTCGATATGGAAATCAAAACTACAGATACGACCGCCCGATTGCAGGCTATCGCCGAGCGTGATCCTGCA
This sequence comes from Janthinobacterium lividum, assembly GCA_050954545.1. Taxonomy (GTDB): domain Bacteria; phylum Armatimonadota; class Armatimonadia; order Armatimonadales; family Capsulimonadaceae; genus JANXMY01. Next base: position 44,212 of record JBPBQB010000284.1, read on the forward strand.
TATGACGGGCGGTTTTATTATGCCGTCAGAACAACCGGCGTGTACTGCAGCCCCTCATGCGCTTCCCGAACGGCCCGGCCCGAGAATATCCTCTTCTATGATCGGCTGGAGGACGCCGAGCAGGCGGGTTTCCGGCCCTGTCGACGCTGCCGCCCGAACGAAGCTCCCCGGCACGAGCGGCAGGCTGCGGTGATCGCCGCCGCCTGCCGCATGATTGAAGCAGCGGATGAACCACCAACATTAGACGCCCTGGCAGAAGCTTCCGGGATGAGCTCTTACTACTTCCATCGCACGTTCCGAGCAGTGATCGGTGTCACGCCGAAGGCTTACGCAAACGCGCACCGGACAAAACTGGTGCAGGAAGAGCTCAGACGCGGCGAACGCTCGGTGTCGGAAACGATCTACGAGGCGGGCTTCCATTCGAGTGGCAGGTTCTACGAGTCCGCAGCGGAGATGCTGGGGATGACGCCGACTGAGTACAAGCAGGGCGGCAGGAACACTGAAATTTACTTCGCTGTGGGCGAAAGCACCCTCGGCTCGGTCCTGGTCGCACGCAGTGCGAAAGGCGTGTGCGCCATCTTGCTGGGTGACGACTCTGAGACACTGGTTCGCGATCTACAAAGCCGTTTTCCAGTGGCCTCACTGGTCGGTGGAGACACGGACTTCGAGGCAGTCGTGGCCCAGGTAATCGGATTTGTCGAAGATCCCGCGCGGGGGCTTGACCTGCCGCTCGATGTGCGCGGGACAGCGTTCCAGCAGCGGGTCTGGGAGGCCATGCGCCGCATTCCAGTCGGGAAAACGGTGAGTTACGCAGAGATCGCCCGGATCCTCGGCTCACCGAAGTCAGTCCGCGCGGTGGCTGGAGCCTGCGCGGCGAATGCACTGGCAGTCGCTATCCCCTGTCACCGCGTGGTCAGGAGTGATGGAGGGCTTTCGGGGTACCGCTGGGGTATCGAGCGCAAGCGTGAGCTGCTCCGGCGCGAGGGATCGACGTGAGCTTGTACGCAAATGGAGTCTGGGTATTGACAACGCATTCGCTTCTGTGATATATTCAATTTATGAAGCCTAACTTTGTAGTTAGACTTTGCAGGTGTCCTTGTTATTTCTTAGGGAGCATCATTATGGACGAACAGCAAGACAATCCCGAGGCTGTGCATGTGTTAGCCGGGGAACTTCGCGTTCTGGTTGGAAAGCTGAAGCGTCGGCTTCGGGAAGAATCGCATTTTGGAGACTTTACCTGGTCTCAGATGTCGGCACTGAGCCGCCTGGAGCGCGACGGTCCCGCGACAGTCACGACCCTGGCACGGGCAGAAGGAGTGCGCCCGCAGTCGATGGGCGCGACGGTTGCGATCTTAGAGGCAGCCGGTCTCGTCAGCGGCGTTCCTGACCCGGCGGACGGGCGGCAGACCATCTTGGCTCTCACCGATACCTGCCGGGAGACGATCAAGGCCGGGCGGGCGGCCCGTGAGGACTGGCTTTTCCGCGCTATCCGTACAAAACTCACGGCAGAGGAGCAGGAACAACTCGCCGCCGGCGTCGATCTGCTCAAACGGCTCGTCGACTCGTAAATAGAGGTCAAAGCCCCTCCGCCCCAATTTTGGGGAACCAGAATAAGAAGCGCACGAGAACCAGCTTCATCTAACAGAAGGAACACCTCTATTATGGCGCTTACTACACTTGATCCAAAAACCGCTCTCATCGTTGTTGACTTACAGAACGGCATTGTCGCCTACCCAACCGTGCATCCCATCGGCGATGTCGTAAAGAATGCCGTCGCTCTGGCCGATACTTTTCGCAGTCATGGCCTGCCCATCGTGCTTGTCAATGTTGACGGAGGAGCGCCAGGCCGAACGGAGCAGACCCGCGCCATTCGAGAGTTCCCCGCCGACTGGACTGATTTTATCCCCGAGCTTAGCCCGCAGCCGGGAGACCACACGGTAACAAAGCAGACCTGGGGCGCGTTCACGAATACAGACCTCGAATCGCATCTCAAGGCGCTGGAAGTGACACAGGTCTTGATCGCCGGTGTCGCCACCAGCGCCGGTGTCGAGTCGACCGCCCGGTACGCCCACGAGATCGGGTTCCATGTCACCCTTGCCGTCGACGCCATGACTGACACGAACCCGGACGCTCACATCAACAGCATCACACGGATATTTCCCAAGATAGGCGAAACCGGCACGACTCTCGAAATCATTGAACTTCTAAGCAGCACCCTCAGCTAATCGGGTCAAGACTAGGAGGTCGCTTTTGACGGGTACTTTCCGTTCACTGAACGGCTTTAATTATCGGATGTGGGCAGGCGGGGCGATAGTCTCCAATGTCGGAACATGGATGCAGCGGACGGCTCAGGACTGGGTTGTCCTCACTCAACTTACCCATCACCGCGCGGCGGCGGTCGGCGTGGTCATGGCGCTTCAATTCGGGCCACTTGTTCTCCTGCTGCCCTGGACCGGATTCGCTGCCGATCATTTCGACCGGCGAAAACTTCTGATCGTGACCCAGGCAGCTATGGGAACACTGGCGCTGGGGCTGGGTCTTTTGACAGTCACCGGGATGGTTCAGCTCTGGCATGTGTACGTGTTTGCGTTCCTGCTGGGATGCGCTACGGCGTTCGACGCGCCCGCGCGTCAGACCTTTGTTTCGGAGCTTGTCGGGGAAGCCGACCTGTCGAACGCCGTGGCCCTGAACTCGACTTCGTTTAACGCTGCGCGTATGATCGGGCCCGCCATTGCCGGCGTCCTTATCGCGACCGTCGGCTCAGGGTGGGTATTTCTTATCAACGCGGTTTCGTTTGCTGCGGTACTCTGTTCGCTGAGCCTGCTGCGTGTCGGTGATCTGCATCGAACAAGTCGAGCGCTTGCATCTCGGGGGAGCCTCGCCGAAGGGTTTCACTATATCTGGAAGCGCCCGGACTTGAAAGTCATTCTGTTCATGATTTTTTTGATCGGGACGTTCGGCCTCAACTTCCCGATCTTTATTTCCACCATGTCGGTCACGGTCTTTCATGTGGGGGCAGGCCGGTTCGGGATATTGACATCGATCATGGCGGTTGGTTCCGTGGCGGGAGCGCTCCTCGCCGCCGGACGGGAGAAGCCTCGCATCGCCTTCCTGCTGATCGGCGCGGCACTCTTTGGATTTGGATTGGCGCTCGCCGCGATCATGCCTGACTACTGGCTCTTCGGCCTTTCGCTTATCATCATCGGCGCGTCAGCCCAGACCTTGACTACAACCGCGACCAGCCTGGTGCAGCTCTCGACCGAGCCTATCATGCGCGGGCGTGTCATGGCGATCCTTTTGGCAATCGCTCTCGGAGGCACTCCTATCGGCGCACCGATTGTCGGCTGGGTCGCAGATACATTCGGTCCCCGCTGGGCACTGGGCATCGGCGCTGCTTCGGGCTTTGCCGCTGCTGTTGTCGGGGTGTATTATCTGGTAAAGTCCCACCAACTGCACAGTGATATTGGACGCCTCCGCTTCAGCATCGACTCGAGTCCATGAGAGTGATCTGAGCATGGCGCATACGGAAACGGGCTTTGTCCGCCTCGGAAGTTGACGCGTGACAGAGATGACAGGACACGCCTTCCTCGAACTGAGCATGAGATCTGTCAGCCTCGGTCAGCGCTTCACCGCAGGAAAAACACATGGCGTGACGCCCGGTTGACAGCCCTGGGCCGACCGCCATGCGGTGATCGAAGACGTAGCAGTCGCCCTGCCAGCGGCTGGTCTGGACAGGCACATCCTCCAAATACTTCAGGATGCCGCCCTTCAAATGGTACACTTCGGCAAAGCCTTCCTGCAGCATGAACGAAGAGGCTTTCTCGCAGCGGATGCCGCCCGTGCAGAACATGGCGACTTTGCGATGGCGGGACGGGTCCAGGTTTTGCCGGACATAATCCGCGAAATCGCTGAAATGCTCGATCCCAGGATCAAGCGCATCCGCAAACGTGCCCAGCCTTGTTTCATACCGGTTACGCGTATCGATCAGCAGCACCTCGGGGTCCGCGATCAACTCATTCCAGTCCTGGGCCTCGACACGCGTTCCAACCGTCACGGAAGGATCGGCGTCCGGCTGATTAAACGTGATGATCTCGCGCTTCAGCCGGATTTTTAAGCGGTTGAACGGCTTTTCCGCCGCCTGGGAAAACTTGACATCCTCACGCGGCAATCCAAACTGACAGTGCAGAATGCCTAGCATCGCGTCAATCGCACTCTCAGTTCCCGCCAGTGTGCCGTTTATTCCTTCCGGCGCAAGCAGCAGCGTACCGCAAAGAACGAGCCGGGTCAGCTTCTCTTTCAGGTCGATCCGTAAGGCTGGGGCATCGTCAAGGGGCGTAAAACGGTAAAAAGCAGCGATCGTGTAAGACATGCTATAGTATACCCAACGCGGCTGTATGCAGGGGCAAAAGGGGTGCGTGTGTCTTCCAGTCTATCTTGAAAGGGAAATAGTGTGGACTTTCTACATCGCCTGTCGAAAACCTTGATGCTGCCATGCTTTGGACTGCTTCTTTTGCTGATTCACTGCGGCGCGGCCCAGGCCCAGCAGACTCTCTACGACGACCACCTCGGAAATGGCTGGGCTAGTTATAGCTGGGCCACGGTCAAATTCGATGCCACAGCACCCGTGCATGGCGGCACGAATTCCATTGGTGTCACAGTCGCCGCCGGCAGCTACGGGGCGCTGGAACTGCGTACTGCCCCGTTCGAGGCCTCGAAATATACGGCGCTGACATTCTGGCTCAATGGCGGGCCAGCGGGCGGGCAGAATCAGTTGGTCGTCAAGGCATCCGTGAGCGGAAAGCAGCAGGGAAGTGTCGCGATTCCGGCACTGACCGCCAATACCTGGACCAAAATTACGGTCTCGCTCTCGGATTTGGGAGTCGCAAACTCGGCACAGTTGACCGGCTTTTTGATCCAGCAGAATTCCGCCGATCCGGCACCGACTTTCTATGTCGACGATATTCAGCTCACGGCGGCGGCTCCACAAGTGCCGCTGATCCATCGAGGCGCGATTAAGCCCCTGCCGTTTACGGGCGTCAACATCTCCGGCGGCGAGTTCGACGACCGGCAGCAGGGCGCAGGCTCTGTTTTCGGCACGAACTATGTCTATCCTTCGACCGGCGAGATGGACTATTTTGCCGGCAAGGGTGTGAATATTATCCGGTTTCCCTTCCACTGGCCTGACCTTCAGCCGGTGCTGAACCAGCCTCTCAGCGCCGCCGTGCTGGGACGGATCAAAGCCGTTGTCGCTGCCGCGACTGAGCGTGGTCAGGTCGTCATTCTCGATCTCCATGATTACGCCCGCTACAATGGCAAGCTGATCGGCGGACCTGAGATTTCCGATGCGGCTTTTGCGGATTTCTGGGGCCGAACGGCAGCCGAGTTCAAGGGCAATCAAAATGTCTGGTTCGGCCTAGTCAACGAGCCGCACGACATGCCGAACGCTCAGTGGCTGAGCGCGGCCAATGCTGCTATCGCTGCCATTCGCAAGTCAGGGGCAAACAACTTGATTTTGGTGCCGGGGATTGCCTGGACCGGGGCGCATGACTGGGTTTCGAGTGGCAACGGGGCGACCATGCTGGGCGTTGTCGATCCGAAGCGCCACTACATTTATGAAGTGCATCAATATTTAGACTCCGACAATTCCGGCTCGCACCCGGAAGCGGTCAGCGCTACTATCGGAAGCGAACGCCTTCAAGACTTCACGCTCTGGGCCCGGCAGCACCATCAGCGCGGGTTCCTCGGAGAGTTTGGGGCTGCCGACAACCCGACCGCGCTGGCGGCAGCAGATGACATGCTCCGCTTCATGGAGAAAAACCGCGATGTCTGGGTCGGCTATACCTGGTGGGCCGCAGGGGCCTGGTGGGGTGACTATATGTTCACGGTCGAGCCGAAGACTGGTCAAGACCGCCCTCAAATGGCGATACTGAGGCCGCATTTGCAGATTAAAACAGTAAGAGGTATAAAAGCTGTCGGCGCGAAAAAAGCGGCAGATCAGAAGTAATACCCCGGCACTGGAAGTGCCGGTTCCAAAGTTTTCACTTCTTTTTCAGAACTGCGCGGCATCATAATGGCATGATGCTCACAACGCCAGCCACAAACCGATCCATCCACTTTCTGACCGTCGCACTATTTGCGGGAACGCTTCTCAGTGTCCCACTTTCGTCGCAGGCGGACGTCACACTAACTGCCCGGCAGTCGGTGACTTCTGGGCAGACTCCAGCCGCAATTCAGGCGATCAAGCTGTTTTATCAAGGTCCCGACACACGTCTGGAAGTCGCCGGTGCGCCGGTCCTTCTGTATGATGGCAAGGCAGGCACGGTCTACGGGCTTGATCCAGTCCAAAAAACCTATTATCTGACTGTCCCAATGCAGGTCGAGCCGACGGATTTCATGCCGGCAGGGGTCGGCAGTCAGGTCACGCAGGACACCAAGCTGGATCTGCATCAAACAGACCAGACTATGACCCTTGCCGGTGTAACCACCCATCAGTACACGGTAAGCGGCACGATCACTTTCACTCGTAACCGGCCCCAGGGCGGGCGGCGCGGAGGGGGCGGGCACCATCGCAGCGGAGGCGGTGGGTTCCCGATGCTGACCGGTTCTACTGCCACCATCGACCAGGAAGGCGGCTATGGTGACCAAGGGAACGGGGGCGGTCAGGGCGGCGGGCGAAGCAGTTCGCTCACGATGCCGCAGTGGACCATCAGCGGCGACATCTGGCTTGCGGACACGCTCAAGTTCCCCTCGAAAGAAAACACGCTTTCCGCCGCCCAGCTTGCCGCCGCTGCCGCCGGGCCATTCCAGCAGCCGCTGGCAGATGCTCTCGACAAGCATAAAGGCCTGCCGCTGCTGGCCCGGATCACCGTGATCCGCATTCCGGCATTGTCAGGCGGCAAGGCCATCGATCAGTACGGGGGAGTTATCGAGGGTCAAAATGCTGCCGCTAAACCGATTTCCACGGCAACGACATTGACTATCCAGTCCATCTCCTCAGCGCCTCTCGACCCTCGGATATTCCAAACTCCTATTAGTTACGCACTGGTTGCAGCGCCGCAGACCCCTTACGATCCTGGTACGCCGCCCTCTGCTCTCGCTCCGTAACGCATTCGGACAATGACCAATGCACCAGCCAAAAAGATAGCGAATATGTTGGGAAGTGTCGGCAGCCGCCAGTCCCCCGAGACAAACGCGATCAGGCTCGGGGGCGCGACCGGGCGTGGAACGAAATGGAAAACATTCGAGAACACTTTTGCGGCGGCTCCCCCGGCGGCAGCGGAAAACCACAAGGCTGTCACGATGAACGCCGCCGCCTTTGGGCCAAAGTGCTTCCGATACATCAGTACCAGCGGCAGCGCGAGAATGTCCCCGTAGACGAATGCCAGCACCCCGCTCAGACCCAGGCCCTCCGAGCGCAGAACACTTGCCAGCGGCAGGTTGCCCAGTGACGTGATACAGGAAACAGCAGCGACCAGAGGCCCTACCAGCGCGTGTTCTACGGTCCGCGCCCACTCAGAAGCATGGCCCACGACCAGAACCTGCCACCAGCGTTCGGGCACGAAGACGGCAAGCCCCGCCGCCAGCAGGAAGCCCAGAACCAACTCCCGCCAGACCCTGCGCCAGTTGCCGACAAACACGTCAGCCACGGACGCCCAGTTCTGACGGCTGCTGACTTTCTCACGCAAAGAATCGCCCTCCACGGCGATAAAATGCTCCCCGCGCCGTCCGTGCCCTTTTTCGTGGTGGTCGCGTACTTCCTCCGACCAGACCCTCGGCCAGCTCACCCGGACAATCAGCCAGAGCATTCCAATAAAAGCGACACCGCCTACCACTTCCAGCAGCATCACGCGCCAGCCCATCAGCAGCCACAGCACCAGCAAAAATTCAGCAGACAGGTTGGTCGAAGCAAACAAAAAGACCAGCGCACAGAGCAGAGAACCGCCCTTCTTGAAAAGTGTGCGTGCCATCGCGACGGCGGCATAGGAAGGAGAAAAGCTGCCTATACCCCACGCGGCGGCAAGCGCCACCTCGCGCAGACCCTGCCCGCCGAAATTGCGCTCTGCCTGCTCCCGGCTAAGCAGGACACGGACAATAGCCGAGCGCGTAAAGCCAAGCACGAGCGCCCAGAGGACGGTCCAGAACATCGCCGCCGCTAAAAGCAAGGTCCGGGCAAGGTCGTGAAGAAGCGTGATAATCACAGTCTTATCTTGCCCGAGCGCCGGAGAGCCTGAAACAAATTGCCTTTCAGGGCAGGGCTTCGTTACTTACGGCTTTTCTTTCTTTTCATCAAGCTTTGCCGGAGGCGGCGTTGGCTTGGACACATGAGTTGCCTGCGGTCGCGCGGCAGGACGAGCCGGGACCTGCGATCGTGGGGCAGAATGAGGCACGGCTACCGGATGAGGACGAAACTCCGGCGCAGGATGAGGACGCGCGGCAGCAGGCCTTACCTCGACATGCGATGGTATGGAAGGTCGCGGTTCAGACGGACGAACAATAGCACCGGAACGCGGTGTCTCCCGATGCGTCTCCGGTCGAGGGCGAGGCGCGGCAGCACGAGGCACAGCAACCGAGCGTACATGAGATATTTCTGCGGAGTGAGGCCGCGCGGCAGCAGGCCTTGAGTCGACATGCGGCGGAGCGCTCCGCCGAGGAGCGGAAGATGTCACTGGGCGATGTGGCGCGGAAGGATGGGAGGGCAGCGGCTTCGCGGCAGCAGAGCGCGGCGTCTCAAAGTGCCGTACAGCGGCTGGATGTGGCCGTGCTGGGCGAATGGCAGGCGCTGAAACACGGGGCGGAACAGGGCGCGAAAAATGCTTTGGCGCGGGACGTGAAATCACAACGGGATGCCGAGCTACGACTGGGCGCTGAACTACGACCGGAGCGTGGTGCATAGCCGGGACTGGGCGTGGAACCGCAATTGGGTGCCGAACCGGGAACGCCGGGGAATGGTGCTGCGGAACAGGCCGCTGCGCCAGCGGCTGCCGCTGCGAGGGATGTGGCCTGGCGGGAGGCGACGTGGAAACCCGATGATGGACGGCTAGCGCGGTAGACACGGCGATAGCGGCAGCAACGGGTGCCTGTCTCGGCATAATCGGGTGAGTCCTCGCGATTGGGCGAACGATTGGTTGTCCCCGCAGAGGCATCGGCAAATGCGGCGGAGGCATTCCGGCGTGGTTGTTATTAGTCACACGATTGATATTGTTCACACGATTGACAGTGTTTATGTTGTTTATCGTGCTGACGTTATTGATGTTGACTCGGTTATTGGTAATGCTTTGGTTGTTGATGAGAGTACGGTTATTGTTGATATTGCGTACAATCGCGGTCGGAGGCCGCTGACCTGGAAAATGAGAATACTGCGGGTGCGATGCAGAGTGATGGTGCGGCTGAAGCGGGAAATAAGCCGCGACGACTACCGGGATCGCTAGTAGCCAGTCCTGATTGTTATGGTGGTTTCCCGAGGACTCCGAGGGCTGATTTGGGTTGTCGTAGCGGTGATGAAAGTGCCGATTAGGTCCGTTTCCCGAGTAATAATTGGACGTGTTGTAAGGGTTGTTGTACGAGTCTTCGACCACCGGGCGGTCATTGTCGGAGGGCGTGAACTGGTCGTAATCCCGGTCACTCGCATAGAATCGGTCGCCGGGATCACCCACGTAGCCACGGTAGTAGCGGCCATCATCGGCACGGGCGACCCGGTACAGGCGGTCCCGATCACGATCATAGTACAGGGGATACGAAGCGCCGGTCGACTGATCCCGGTAGATCGGATACAGATGTCCCTGCGTGTCACGGCCCATTTGGTACCCGTGCCCGTCGCTGTCCACCAGATATGGATGGTTCGCGCGGAGGGTCACATGCAGCACCTGGTGCTTGTGGGTCACGACAGGCGGCTTCGGAGCCGCCTGCGGGAGCAGCGTGTAAGGCTGAAAATCCTGTCCGGTCGGAGGCGTCGCAGTAGACGCCGCAGCACTTGGAGCGGCAGGCGGTGCGGGCGCACTGGGGGCATGATGACTGCACCCGGCAGCCAGCAGGCCGAGACTGAGGAGGGATAACCCCCAGCGATATAAATAAAACCAGCGGCGATGCTGCATGGTATGTTCCTTTCCGAGTCGATGCCCACGGCAGTAAGCAGTGTGCGTTCAATTTGGCAAGGAGCGTTCCAGTTTATTGAAAAGTTCCAGTGGTGAGGGTGTGTAAAGTCGGAACCATGCCATAAATGGCACGGCTATTCGGCGAGGACGCCACGAAGTACCGCTTCGCGGCACTGGGAATCAGAATTGTTTTGGCTTATTCTCATCCCCGCAAAGCGGTGGATTTCCGGCGTCCTCGCCGAATAGCCGTGCCATTTATGGCATGGTTCCGGCCTACCAATAATATTGGACGCATTTGACAAATATTTGTCACTAGTGTATAATATTTTATGATTACGATTACTACTCCGCCGGGACTGCGAGAGCGCCAGAGGCAGGCCCGGAGTGAAGCGATCCTGGAAACTGCGTTTACTCTCATCGTAGAACAGGGCTATGATACGCTGACTATGGAAAGCCTGGCCGCGCGTGTCGGTATCTCCCGGCAGACACTTTATAATCATTTCGAGTCCCGCGAGGAAATCACCCTGCGGGCGGTCCTGACTCTCATGGAGCAGGGCATTGACGCCATCCGTGCTTTGGACACCTCCCTGCCCCCTGTCGAGCGGCTTAAGCAGGTCGTCCGCTGGACACTGGAAAGCCGGCACGAGCCGGTCCGCGCGGCACTCTTCAAGGTCCGCCACTCCCTGATGACTATCAAGTCTCATCCTGACTATCAGCGGGCGTTCGAGCGGCGTACCGCCGCGCTGGCCGAGATCGTAGAAGCTGGTCAGGAGGCCGGAGAGATCCGGGCCGACTTACTGAGCCGCCTCATCGTTTACATGATGATCGGGTTGATGGCGGATGCTTCTTATGAAGACTTGATCACCGCCGGGCAGACAACGCTCACGGCAGTCTCGGAAGCGATCATCGACGTTTTCTTCACCGGGCTTCGCCCCTAGGAGTTTTCCCTATGTCTACCACAGCCCCTTCGGCACCGGAGAACTCTTCGAGTGATCTTAGCCTACCAGCCGACGAGCAGATGACAGAACAGCCAAGTAGTTCTACGCCGATTTCGGAGGAAGCCGCCGAAGAGTTCGTTAACCCTTTCCGGTGGTTTATTCTGATCGGCTTGATCACGGCAGCGATTTTGCAGGTTCTGGATACCACCATTGTTAACGTCGCTCTGCCGCAGATGGCGGGGAATCTAGGCGCGACCAGTGAAGAGATCGGCTGGGTCGTGACCGGATATATTCTGTCCAATGTCATTGTCCTGCCGATGACGGCGTTTCTGACCCTGCGCTTCGGACGCAAGCGCTATCTAACAGCTTCGATTGTCCTGTTCATCGTGGCCTCGTTCTTCTGCGGCACGAGCCACAGTCTCGGCGAGATCGTTTTCTGGCGCATCCTACAGGGCGCAGGCGGGGCGGCTCTGCTGTCGACTTCGCAGGCGACTCTGGTACAGGTGTTCCCGAAGAAGGAGCAGGGCATTGTCCAGTCCTTGTTTCTTATGAGCCTGACAGTCGCGCCGACACTTGGGCCGACGCTGGGCGGCTATATCACGGATAACTATACGTGGAATTGGTGTTTTCTGATCAACGTGCCTATCGGCATCATGGCCGTGTTCTTTGTCATAACGTTCCTGCACGATACGGAAGCGCCGAGTAAGTCGGGGACTGTCGACTGGCTGGGGATCGGACTGCTGGCTGTGGGACTGGGTGGGATGCAGTACGTGCTGGAAGAAGGCGAACGCAACGACTGGTTTCAGAGCAGCTTTATCACGACACTTGCGACTATCTCCGTCGTTTCTTTGATAACATTGGTCTGGTGGCAGTTGTCGCGGCGCAACCCGGCCCCGGTCATCAACTTCCGGGTGCTCCAGAACCGAACACTTTCGGTATCGCTGTTTCTGTTTGTCGTACTCGGCTTCGGCATCTACGGCGGCACGTATCTGTTTCCGCTGCTGGCCCAAACCGTGCTCGGTTTCACGTCCATGCAAACCGGCCTAGCCCTCCTGCCCGGCGGTGTCGCGACTGGTGTCAGCATTGTCCTCTGCGGGGCAGTGCTGAACCGGCCCAAGCCGATTGTCGACATCCGCTGGATCATCGCCGCCGGCACGGTCATCACGATGATTGCGATGTGGATGCTTGGGCACCTGTCCTCCGAGTCCGGCGAAGCGGATACGACCATCGCCCTGCTTCTGCGTGGATTAGGCACTGGTTTGCTGTTTGTCCCGATCAATCAAGCTGCGTTCGCCAGCCTCAAAAAGAGTGAGCTTCAGCAGGCGTCCGGCCTGCTGAGTTTATCACGTCAGCTCGGCGGCTCCTTCGGGATCGCCCTGCTGGCGACTTTTGTCCAGCAGCATATCCAGCTCCATCGAGTTGAGCTGCTCAGTCACTACACGCTGTCGAACGCAATCTTTGCTCAGCGCCTACAGGGCCTAGCTGCTGGATTGGCCTCAAGCGGCATGAGCGCGACCAACGCTCAATTTGGGGCATTGCGTCTGCTTGAACTGGGATTGATGCGTCAGGCCATGGTCATGAGCTACAACGACGCATTTTTGATTGTGCTGATCGTCAACCTCGTCACCCTGCCCGCCGTCCTGCTGCTGCGCCGCTCCAAAGAGATCGTCCACGTCGAGGCCGTGATGGAATAATCTGGCACCTAGCCGTCGAAGGCCTTCAGTCAAAACCCCCTATTTATGAACCCCGTCCTAAAGGACAGGTCTGGAGGCGAAGCGCCAACCGCACGGTGTGCGGAAATGCCATTAGCATACGGCCATCTTGTTCTTCCGCACACCGTGCGGTTGGCGTCCGCGCCTCCAGACCTGCCATTTATGGCGGGTACTTAGAACGGGGGACCTTGTATTCGTCCTCTCTCTGAGCATTTCCACTGGAACTTATTCTGCGGCTTCATCGTCAAAGCAAGGAGAAACAATCCAGCATGAAAGAGAATGCATCGTCATTCCCCTCTGAGAATCGAACCATGAACAAGCAGCACATAACTCCCAAACGACATATCCAATACATCGTTAAAAACCTGACACGCGGCGCATTGACCGCAGCAGCCGCACTGACACTTCTGAGTGTCGGCAGCCGTTCTTTCGCCGACGCACCTGTGACACTCGCGCCGCCGAATCAGGCCAGTGCCGCACAGCCTATTGACAGCACGGCAGGAAGCGCGAACCAGGACAGTGTATTCCAGTGGACGGAAATACCGCAGAACCAGCGCGTTCCGCTGAACCGTGCGGTCTTCGACCAGAACGGCTACCAGCTTTTTGATACAGCCGGCGAGACTGTCATGGTCCCGTTCACCAACAATAACTTGTATGTCATGAAGTTTGCGCCTTCGGACGACGGCACTTTGTACCTGATCAATGCAGGCGACGCGCCCGTACTGTACGTCCCGAAGGGCGGCTACCTGGAAAATGCCAGCCAGCCGGGTGCCCGCTGGTACCCGTTCCCAGACGATTTTCAGCCCGCTCAGCCGGTCTTTTTAGGAGTCGCGCCAAGCTGGAATGCGTTCTTATCGATTGGCTGGGCACCCGACCTCGTGATTCGAGGCGGTTACTGGGGCCGGTCGAGCTTCATCAGCGGCGGAGTCTTTCTGCCTTCGGTGGGACTCGCCTTCGAGATCGGTGGACATCACTACGACGGCTGGGAACCATATCATGCCTACGTCTCCGTGCATCCTGACCGCTTCCGGTTCGGGGATGCCGACCATTTCTCCCGCCCGCATGTCTTCCAGGGTGCCGGTCAGAGATACGGCTATGACGGCGAACGAGACGATAACCGAGGTTTCCAATCCTCAGATCACGGCAGATCAAGCGGCGGTCATGTCTTCCATGGCGGCCGAGGCGGCGACTCGCATGGAGGCCGACATTAGTCTCTGCATCTCTCTTGGGTAGGGGCAGGGCTTGCCCCTGCCCTCTTTTTTTCACCTGTCTCTTTTTTCATCTGTACTCCGCGCGGCAAGCAAAGTGGACTGGCATAGGGAGGACTGGGGATTTCAAGTCAAGATCGGTGGCCGCATCCGGTAGAGAGGCTTCTGCTTAGTGAATGTTTGGTGATTACTCGAAAACATCTTCCATAATAAGCATTATGGTACAATCACTCATGCATCATAAGCAAATTTAGAAACGGATAAATCATGCATTACCCAGAACGGGGTTGCTAGATTTAGGCTGGTTTTAAGCAGAGGTTTGGTATGGATTATGGTCAAAGCTTTAGAGGGACTTGAAAACATTTTTGGTGGCCTCTGTATTGCAGCTACTTGGCTTGCTCCATTTGTTTTGGCTGTTGTCCTCATCGACAAATTAACAAAAAAGCCTCAAACGAAGAAGCCATATAAAGTGACCCGAACGCCTCTCCCGCATTTTGCAAGCCCTGCTCAACGCGGATTGCATGCTGTTCGTCGGTGTGTTGGCACCAGTCTCCCTATTGCTGTACTGTGCTATCTTTTCATGTTTTTTGCTTTGATATTTCCTGAATGGTTGTCGTCGACACCAGTTTCGGTCCATATGGGTCTTGACATTTGGGGGCCATTTCTAGTTTCGGTTACTACCGCTTTGATCGTTCTACCTTTAGCCGTCCGTGATTTAATCAGAAAACAGTGGTTTGGTGGTCTTGCCATTCCCCTAGCTTTGGGCCTGTTTTTTGTTTGGAGTCTATTATACTCACATCTGATTTCGACAGGTCATGTCATTTTGGAAGAATAGATAGCGTACAACGCTCCGCCATATTTGCCATTATGGCAAATATGCGACTGTTTCCGGGCCGAATGCTGCATAACGTTGTGTTTTATCGGAACCAGTTTGAGACTACGTGTTCTGCTGCATAAATGCGGTAGTTGCCATTTTATGGACTGAGAAGAAGCAGGTTGCAGATTCAGGAGAATTTCCGTATGGGAACAAGGATCAGAGTGATCGTGGGGGTGTTCTTTTACTTAATGGCTAGTCCTTGCCTTGCTGCTGCGTCGCAAGGGACTATGTCGATCGCCCCTTTACCGCAACTCGTTAAAACATGTCAAGTAATCGTGAGGGGTAAAATTGTCAAGGCTGAGCTAGAAACTATTGGGATCGGAATAGATCGCGTCACTTGCTATATTCAAGTTGGCGAAATTATCAAAGGAAAGCCGTATCTCATTTCTACAGAGGTACTTGGTAAACGTATCAAAGCGATCGCGTTTAGCTATGAGGATGGCCCATCTGTTCCAGGTGGATATTCGCGACATAACATTGCAGAAAACGGATTGTGGTTTATGTTTGGCACTTCATCCAGCCTTACACATGACAAAGCCAGCTCCTTCAAGGAAAATTATGATAGCGTTATCGAAGAAGATAGCACAAAGGTGGAGGCAGTAAAAAAGCTTCTTCGTGAGACTAGAGCCTGTTATGCACTTTTTTAGAACAGCAGGCAGCTATTACGGATATTGTTTATCAGCCTACTTGCTTAGCCGAACCCGAATAACGCGGGTTG
>JBPBQB010000290.1:0-58806 GCA_050954545.1 Janthinobacterium lividum
AAGCCGTTCCAGCCCGACCGCCGCCATCAATGACAGTGCGAAGCAGGCCCAGAGCAGGCACCGGGCAGGGTCATGGAACGAACGAAAACCGGGCAGCACGAAGTAGGCCAGGTGGTACAGCCCGCCGGAACCGCCAAACGCCATCCAGAGGCCGAAGAAAAAGACACCTACCCAGAACCGGGCTTGCCGGGGTCCAAGATGTCGGCAGGCCGTGATGCCGCCCCAGAGTGCCAGTCCAAACGACAGAACACCGACATAGCAGCAGGTTTCCCAGGCATTGCCCCGCGCGGTCCAGTCCCCAAAGTACGGGCTTCCGTGCAAATGCGGCAGCAGAAAATTGCCGAGCTGATTGAACGGAAGATAAAAACGGTTCACGACGGAGAACGACAGCTTGTGCCGCGACGCATCCCGGAACAAAGCCAGTGTCGGCAGAAGCTGTCCCATCGCGAGGCCGGAAGCAATGACGCCTGAGAGAAGTAGAAGGCCCCCCCCGTCCCTAATTTTGGGGGAGCCGAACCGCATGAACAGCCCATAAGCCACAGCGAGATACAGCGTCAGCAGTGTCATTTGAACATGCGCGGCTAGAAGCTGCAAGCCGAGCACGAGGCCGAGCGTCAGCGCGTCTTTAAGACGTTTTCGGCGCAGCAGATTGTCTAGGCAAACCAGCACCCAGGGCATCCAGGCAGCCGCCTGGACCATATTTGGAAACTGCTCTTTCGAGACAAGCTGCCCGCCGAACATGAATGTCACTGCCGCCAGCAGTGCCGGGCCGATCCCGACGCCGAGCGCCCGGCGGGCAAACGCATAGGTTCCCAGCCCTGCGATCCAGACATGCAGGGCAATGGTCAGATTGAGAAATTGCGGCGCGGAGACGAAAGGCAGCAGCGCAGTCGCGGGATAAAGCGGCCAGGTCTGCGGGTTGCCGACATAGGGAGTTCCGCAGAGGATCAACGGGTTCCAGAGCGGCAGACGCCCGGTGTCGAGGTTTTGCTTGAGAAAAACCTGCATGGGCGTGAAGTACAGGCCGATGTCGCCCCAGTAAAGCGCCTGTCCATCGATCACTTGATGCCGGAAGTAGATGACCGTGAGCAGAAGCAGAAATGCGGCAGCCAGCAAACGTCCTTGCCAGGGACGGAGCTTTCGTGTAGAATAGAATCGGTCGCCGTCGGAAGAAGTTCGCACGGCAGGCAGTGTATCACCATAGAGAGGCCTTTGTCAATGAGCAGTACGCCAAAGAAAGTCGCAGTCATCGGCGGGACCGGGTTCGGCGCGGCGCTTGTGGCCGGAGCACCGCAGGCAATTGAGACGGAAAATGGCCCGGCATCGCTGACACGAGCACAGTTAGCGGATGGCCTGGAGCTACTCTTTTTGGCCCGTCACGGCGCGGGGCATTCGCTGCCACCACACAAGATCAACCACAAAGCCAACATCGCGGCACTGCGCGACTTAAGAGTCGATGCTGTGTTCGCGACAACGGCAGTCGGTTCGCTTCGCCCGGAGATCGCGCCGGGTGATTTTGTCATCTTAGATGACTTTCTGGACTTCAGCAAAGGCGATGTGGTTACGTTTTACGAAGAACCGGGCCAGGTGAAGCATACCGACTTTGTCCATCCCTACGATCCTGGCCTGCGCGAAACGCTGCTCCAAACGATGCCGCCCGAGCTGACCTCTCGAATTCACTCACACGGGACTTATCTGTGTACGTCCGGACCGCGTTACGAGACACCTGCCGAAGTGCGTTTATTCGGTCAGTGGGCGCACGTCGTCGGCATGACCGGAGCCCCCGAAGCGATCCTCTGCCGGGAAGCTGGATTGCGGTACGCGGGCATCGCTCTGGCGACAAATTACGGCACGGGATTGATGACTGCTGCGCCTCTTTCCCATGCCGAAGTCGAGGCAGAAATGGCTGTGCGGCGCGACGATCTCGCGGCCTGGCTTTTACGTGCCGTGCAGGCAGTCAAATAGAGAAAAAATAAACTTTTTTTGACTGTCCCAACTCTCGTTTCTCCCCTATAAATTGCTGTATAATGAACCGATAATATGAGGGTTTGATGACTAGGAAAGGTACACCGATGCCACGCCAATTTTGTGGGATTATTGCATGCAGCTTATTTTCTCTCGCGCTTGGGCCGGTCTGCGCCCAGCAGGACGATGTTACACCGTTTCAGCAGGCAGAGCATTATACCGTTGTCGGCACTGTGCAGTCAGTCAGTGGCTCCAGTGACCGCCTTGTTGTTAACGGCAGCGATTTTCAGCGCTACGTGGTAGACGCCTACGGGGCGGACATCACGCTTCTTGACAGCCATCTCGGCGAAACGTCGAATCTGGCACGCGGGATGCGCGTGCGCGTCGTCGGTACTCTTC
This sequence comes from Janthinobacterium lividum, assembly GCA_050954545.1. GTDB lineage: Bacteria > Armatimonadota > Armatimonadia > Armatimonadales > Capsulimonadaceae > JANXMY01. Next base: position 2,365 of record JBPBQB010000290.1, read on the forward strand.
TCGGGCGAAATCTGCTGGAAGCGGACCGCCTGCGTGTCCTGCCGTCGTTTGCCGGAGCCGGACCCGTCGACACTGCTGCTTATTCAGAGCCGATCCCTGCCGTCGTCGATCCGCTGCCCTCGATTGCAGCGCCGATTTTGCCGATCCCGGTTCCGACCGTTGCGACTGCCCCTGGGCCTCAATTTCTGCTGGACGGCATCGTTCGTGATGTAGATTCGCCTCATGCACAGATCACGCTGCTCGGTGACGACGATAAGCGTTACACGGCTGATACTCAGGACACTGATATTATTCTGCGCGGCACCGAGCGTGCCGGACTGACTTCCGATCTCACCAAAGGGATGCGTGTCCATATAGTCGGTGTCCTCCTGCCTGACGGCACGGTGGAAGCCGACCGAGTCCGTGTCCTTCCAGGTGCCGATGTGCCCGTTGCCCCGATTGCCGTGCCGGTTCCAGTCACGGAGAACATGGATGCTTACACCGGTATCCTGATCGATGCCCGCAGCCTTCCCGCAATCAGCCGCTCTCCGGCCCCGGCCATCTACGGAACCGAGCCTGACACGGCGCTGCTCTACCCGGACCGCTCCCATGTCCCGACGCCTGACGAAGTTCAGGAAGAGTCGATAGTCCGCTACTACTGGACAATCGACTCCGCCTCCAGCGGCGTCGGCGGCAGCAATCCGCTGATCCTGACTGCTCAGGCCGTCCTCGGACCCGCCCAGGACGCCGTCCAGCTTTCCCCGGAAGACACGGCCCGATTTCAGGCGTTAGACAAACGTCTGCATTTCACCCGAACCTGGAAAGTCGGCTTCCTGATGCCCGCCGATCACTAGAAACGTGTCACGATTCATCAGCCGCTCCGCCAATAATTGCGGAGCGGCTTTTTGTTTGACTCGGCAAAGATCGGCGGTTGAGCATTGAAGAGATATTCCAAAATGCAGCAGGAAAGCGAGCAAGCTGTGTCGCAACTGTATCTGTTCCACCCAGCAGGTACCTGAATCGGCAGGGGTGCCGCGCGATGACCCCCAAAAAACCGAGAACCCGAACTGAAAGGAGTAGCCTGCCCACCGTCAAGCCCGCCCAGGGCCAGCCTGTCGATATGTACAGTTTTTGCCTCGCCTTCGTAACAGGCGACCCATTTGGTGACATCAAACTTGTACCTCCATACCCGTTGTTTCTATCAGAAAGAGGAGAAAGTTCATGCAGTCCTACAAAAAATACCGCGCATACGTCGGCATCATCATGTCGGCCTTCGTATTTAGCCCCCTCACGGCGGCCATCGGCCAGGGGTTCGGATCCCCCGCCTGTGATCCCGGCTGGTCTACCGGAGGCGGCGATATCTTCAACACCCGCAATGCCACCGCCGAGTACAAGATCACTCCGCAGAACGTAAGCAGACTGACGAAAAAGTGGGAATTTGTCACTGCTGGGGATGTGTCGGCGACTCCGACCGTCGAGATACAGGGCAGCACCACGACAGTCTATGCCGTGGACTGGGGCGGTTACCTGTACAGCTTCAACGGAGCGACCGGCGTCCCGAAGTGGTCCCACAAGATCTCCGATTACACCGGCAACACGGTCATGTCGGCGTCCCGCACCTCGCCGGCCATCGTCGGGAATACCCTGATCATCGGCGACCAGGGGGATACCGCTTCCACCGGATTTACCCAGGGCGGCGGGACAACCGCAAGCGTGATGTCGGTCAATAAGAACAACGGCCATCTGATCTGGCGAACCGTTGTTTCCGACCATCCTTTTTCCGGGATCACCTCCTCACCGGTCGCTCTCAACGGAGTCATCTATGTCGGTGTGACGTCGCTGGAAGAGAACGCCGGATTTATCCCAGGGTACATCTATTCCTGGCGCGGTAAGGTCGTTGCCCTGGACGCATATACAGGAGCGATACTCTGGTCCACGAAGACCATCACGGATGATGCCTATCAAAGCGGCTATACCGGAGCTTCTGTCTGGGGCGGCACGCCGGTCATCGACGCCGCTCGCGGACTGCTGTATGTCACGACGGGGAACAATTACACTACCCCCCGCCGACGGTCCCATCAGCCCTAGCAGTACGGTCGCGGCTCCTGCGGGTGACCACATCGATTCCGTGCTTGCGCTAAGTCTGCGAACCGGAAAGATCCATTGGGCCTTCCGCGCCTGGAACGGCGACAAATGGGATGTGGCCTCGTGGGTGTACGCCGGGAATCCCGGCTGGTCGTTCGGCTCGGCGGGCAGCATCGGCCCGGACTGGGACTTCGGCTCCGGCCCGAACCTCTTTACGGCGAGCAACGGGTATCAGCTTTTGGGCGCGGGTGCTAAGAGCGGCATCTATTATGCTCTCGATCCGGAGACCGGTGAGGTCGTCTGGAGTACGCAGAACCCAAGTACCCGCCTGTCGACCCTGGGGCCGGGCGGCACCGGCGGCGGCATCGAATGGGGTTCTGCGACGGATGGCACCCGCCTCTATATCGGCATTTCCAACACGAATGACCACGCCTATAAGCTGGCTAAACCCAGCCCTGGCAGCGCCCTCGCCACGACCGCCGGGCTGTGGGCGGGTGTGGCTACCTCGTCCGGCAGACTGCTGTGGCAGACAGCCGATCCGCGCGGCGGTCACGATCTCGGCATGGTCACCATCGCCAACGGTGTGATGTTTGCCGCCTCGAGTACCGGGGATCTCTACGCGCTGGATGCATCGACGGGTGTCATCAAATGGAACTTCACCGCGCCTCCAAGCCCTGTCGACGGCAGCGCTTCATCGAGCATCTGCGGCCCTTCCGTGGTGAACGGCATGGTCTATTGGGGAAGCGGTTACAGCCACCTCAGCGGAGCGTTCGGCACCAGCGGCACCCCGAGGCTCTACGCCTTCGCGCTGAAATAAGCGGAAGAAGTGGAAATAAGCGGAAATAAGCCGATCTTCGTTCCAGTCGCCCCCGGCCCTGAAAGCCGGGGGCATTTTTCCCGCTTACCCACCCATTCCATGTCCTTCCGACAGTCTCTTACCACGGCCAGGAGGCCACCAATGAGAAAGCTCCCCTTCAGAAAATTGCCTTTGATGACCCGCTTAACGTTCGTGTGCGCGATTGTGCTCTCGGCGCTCGTTCTCTCCCCTAGCCACGTCTATGCCCAGTCCCAGGCGGACGTTCGCCAGGCGATTCAGGCCCGATACGACCAGTTCGACCGCGCGTACATGAAGAAAGATTTCCCAAGCGTCGGCAAAGTCTTCACCCCCGATTGCGTCATGGAGCTTCAAGGCGAGGGCCGGTCCATGAACGCCCCACGTGTGATTAAGGGGATGCGGGCGGTGTCCAAATTCCTGACCGTCTCCCACGCGAAAACGCGCATCGTCTCCGTCAAGCCTCAGGGCTCGGCGTATGCTGTGTCCGCCGTTTGGACCGGCGACTCTTCGTACATCCCGGCCAAAGGGGCTCAGGATGACCGGCCCCGGCACAGCAGGACGCAGCAGGCCTACCTCGACACCTGGAAGAAGACGGGGACCGGGTGGCAGATCGCCCATCGAAGCATCCAGGGGTAACCCGCCGGCGTCTGCGATTTTGTGGCCGGCCGACTTCAGACACTCCACTCTTGCGTCGAGTGCGGGATAGGGTATAGTAGGGAGGAAACCCAAGTCTTCGTGCCGAAAGAGTTCACCCAGGAGACCACCGTGCCGGAAACTCACAACATTGTCTTGATCGGCTTTATGGGGACGGGAAAAAGTGCGGTTGGTCGCGTCCTTGCCCGCCGGACACAATTTCGTCATCTGGACTTGGACAGCGAGATTGAGCAGGCTGCCGGTAAAACGATTCCGCAGATATTTGCAGAAGAGGGTGAGCCGGCATTTCGAGCGCGGGAAACGGCTTTTTTGTCTTCGCTGAGTGCGCCGGAGCCGCAGGATCAGCCTTTGATTCTCTCCACCGGCGGCGGTACCCCGCTCCGGGAAGAAAATGCGGTGCTGCTGAAAAAAATAGGTACTATTGTTTGGCTGCAAGTCTCACCGGAAGCGATTCTTGCTCGGGTTGCCCATTCCCTGCATGAACGGCCTTTGCTGGCTGCTCATCAAGATGATCCCCTCAGACGCATTACAAGCCTGCTGGCCGTGCGCGAGGCGCATTACGCAGCGCTGGCGGATTTTGTGCTGGAGACTTCCGACTGCGCCGATAGTGAAGAAGGTGCTTCCCGCTTGATGGAACGGTTGTCGATTTTACCCTCACTATGAACCAAAACACACAGACGGTTCGAGTCGGCCTCGGCAGCCGCTCGTATGATATTTTTGTCGGACGCGGGCTTCTCAGTCGACTCGGGCTGGATCTGGCCGCGTGTTTAGTCGGGGCGGTGGGGCGATTGGCAGTCATTGTCAGCAGTCCTGAAATTGCTGACCTATACGGCAGCATTGTGATGTCAAGCTTGATCGATGCAGGGTTCCGGGTCGAAAGCGTTTCTATTCCCGCCGGTGAAAGTTCCAAGTCGCTCACGTTCGTTCAGGAGCTTTACACGGCCTTTCATGCACTTTCTGCGGACCGGCGGACCGTAGTCGTCGCGCTCGGAGGCGGCGTGATCGGGGACCTGGCAGGGTTTGCCGCTGCGACTTACACGCGCGGCTTGGAATTCGTGCAGGTGCCGACTACGCTTCTGGCTCAGGTCGACAGCAGTGTCGGCGGCAAGACCGGGGTCAACTTCGGGGCCGCGAAAAATCTGGTCGGCGCGTTCTATCAGCCGCGCCTGGTTGTCATTGACCCCGAGACACTCAGGTCGCTGCCGCTGCGGGAGCGGCGTTCTGGTCTTGCCGAAGTCATCAAATATGGTATAATAGGCGACAAAGATTTCTTTGCACTGCTGACCCGCGAAGTTCCCGGTCTGCTGGCCCTGACATCCCCGGAACTGGATTACGTTCTCGCTCATTCCTGTGCGCTCAAAGCGCGGGTCGTGGAGCAGGATGAGCGCGAGGACGGCCTGCGGGCAATTTTAAACTTCGGCCATACGGTCGGTCATGCGTTGGAGTCCCTCTCTAATTACGAGATTTACACGCATGGCGAAGCGATTGCGCTTGGCATGGTCTCGGCAGCGATGATTGGTGAGGAAGTCGGTGTCACGCAGGCCGCTGACACGGCAAGAGTGATTGATCTGCTCCGCACGGCAGGCTTTGCCGTGAGTCTGGACCCGATGTATTCGATAGACGAGATCGTGCATTTGATGGCCTGGGACAAGAAAAGCGTCGGCGGGTCTGCACGCTTTGTATTAATGGAAGAGATTGGCCGAGCGACGCCCGGTCATTTGGTTCCGAAGTCCGCGATTGGGAACGCGCTGAAGCGGCAGCAAACTCTGGAAAATTAGCATGAGGGTCGAGACTAAGTCGTTTTTGACTGATAAGCCGCCGATTTGGGCCGACTGGCTGCTCACTTTTTGGGTCATCATTGTTGGCGTGTTCTATTTCGGCGGCTATTTTCTGCCAGACCAGATCGGGCGGTACACGACATCGGCATCTGCTCTTTATGCACTGATGCTTCTGATCTCGGCCGGCATGATAGCCTTTCGGTATCTGCGCGGTCGAGAGAAGATTGAAGAATAGAAAGTTTCTTTCTCGTGAGAAATATATTCTCGTGCCGACTGTTTCCAGCGGCGCTTCTGCTGCTTTCGGCGGCATTTCCCCTGTCGGCATCGCCGTCTTACAAAGCGGCAGGTATCTGTATTCACCAATGTTCCTGCCCGTATGCCTGTCCGTGCATGTTCGAGAACGGTCCTGATCACTGTGAGCTGGCGGCAGTGTATCATCTGGACCAGGCGGTCTATCAGGGGACAGACATCAGCGGGCTGTCGATGATCTCTGTGGATGGAACAAATACCGCCCAGCATGGGGTCGTTTATTTAGATGCCCGGGCGACACCGGCCCAAAAGTCGGCGCTGCTGGGTCTGCTCGAAGCACACGGTGAATGGCCTGGCCCCGGTCGGCCCGTCAGGAGTGTGCCGATCACTTTTCTGAAGACAGCGCATGGCTACAAAACTACCGTGCCCGGCCTCTTTGAAGGGGACGCCGAGCAGGTCAAAAGCCGCAATGGTTCTCCATTGACGGTCGATGGTGTCGGTTTTGCCGAGGGCCCTCATTGGGTGGTCGGGCGCAGCGCCGTTAACGATCTCCATGACACAAGTCTTGGCTTGAGCTGGCATCTGCCCGGTACCAATGGCTCGTGGTCGCAATTCCACTGGGTTTCGTGAGGAGTTTTTCTCGTTGTCTACACTGGCAGTTAATCCGCGCTACGAGATTTTAGAAGCAACCCCCGGCCCGGATACGCCGCCGTATGAGTTTGTCAAGGCGCGGGACCGGGAAGAAGGGCGCGTTGTCGCCCTTCAGGTCGTGCCGAGTGATGTCTTTGGGACAGATGCCGTTCTGCGCCGGAACTTTCAGAACGCGGTCCAGCGTGCCCAAACTCTAGAGCATCCGGGCATTCTGCGGGTCTTTGACCAGGGTGCAGCAGACGGCAGTGATGATTTGTATGTAGTGCGTGAACAGTTACGCGGCATTACTTTGCAGGAGCGTATCCGGCGGATCGCGCCGTTCACGCTGGCTGTCTCCACGGACATTGCTATTGCGGTTACCGAAGCCGTTGTCGCCGCGCATCGGGCAGGGGTCGCCCATGGCGATTTGCGACCCGGTCATGTGCTGCTCAGCCCGGAAGGGCAGATCAAGACGGCTGATTTTGCTTACGGCGCTCTTGTGGCCGCGCAGTGTGAAGAGGCAAACAGAGAAGCGTATCTCGCTCCGGAACTGAGCCAGGATGCTGGACAGGAATCTTCTCCAACATTCGCGGGTGATATTTACGCGCTGGGCGCGATGCTCTACGAGATGCTGACCGGTGTGCTGCCGCTGGCCGGCGGTATGCGGGTGAGCTCACCGCGCGATGTCAACCCCAATGTGCCGGCTGCCCTGGACGGTCTCGTCCAAAAGTGCCTGCTGACCGATCCCGCCGGGCGCTACCGCACCGCTGGGACACTGCTGACGGATTTGCAGTCTATTCACACTGCCCTTCGGACCGGCAAGCCGCTCACCTGGTCACCGCTTACCGAAAAATCTTCCGCCAAACCTTCTGAACAGGCCTCTTCAAAACGTCAGCCGAGACCATTGCCCGCCGTTTCGAGCGGAGATCTACCGAACCGAAATCAAGACCCGAATGAGGAGCGTTACGAGATGCCGGAGCGTGAGCCGTCCTCCGTGCTGGGTTTGGCGACAAAAGCTTTGTTCGTGATCTTTGTTCTGGGCGTGATCGGTCTGTCCTGGTATGCAACACGGTTTCTCGAAGTGCCAAGCGATGTCGTTGTCCCTAATCTGATTGGCAAGACCTTCGACGATGCCAAGCGGATCGCCGGACAGCAGCATTTCACGCTGGTGGAGAGCCCTAACAGCGATTACAGCGATACCATGCCGGAAGACCAAATCTACGAGCAGGTTCCGCTGTCCGGCCACACGATCAAGGCCGATAAAGAAGTCACAGTCTATCGCAGCCTCGGCCCGCGTCTTTTGACCGTCCCGGCGCTTGCCGGCACCACGCAGGATTATGCCGGTAAGGCGTTGCTTTCGGCCAATCTGCCTCTGGGAACGACCACGCAGGAGTACAGCGCGACTGTTCCCAGTGGGGTCATCCTCAGCCAGTCTCCGGAAAGCGGCAGCAAAGTCGCCCGCAACACCGCCGTCAACTTCGTTGTGTCTAAAGGCAAGCAGCCGCCGGAAATACCCAGTGAACTTTCTGGAAATGCGACCGGCCCGGACCGCGCCGAGCTGGACTGGCATTCCGCGCCCCGCGCCGAGTCCTACACCGTTACCCGTTCGCTGGACGGGGATACGTCGGTCGTCGCCCAGGCGCTGCCGGGGACGCATTTCACTGATACCGGCCTCAAGCCCAATACGACCTATTCTTATACCGTCAACGCCGTCAACTCTGCGGGATCATCCGATCCGAGCGAGTCGGTCCTGGTGACGACGCAGGCGAGCCCGGATACGCAGGCGGTTCTGCCCCCGGACTCGGTCATTACGCCGCCTGCCGACACGGGTACAAGCACGGATGGAACTACGGCTCCAACTGACCAGACTGCCCCGCCGGATCAGCCAAAGACAGCCCGCCTGCGCCAGTTTACGATTGCGTTCACCGTCCCGCGTCACCCGCGCCGGACCCGCCATGTGCAGATTGAAGTCCAGGACACGACCGGCACAAACCTGGTCTACGACGAAAACCATGAGCCGGGCGAAGATGTCAGTGAGCCGGAGCAGGGCTTCGGCAACAAAATCACGTTCCGCATCTTTTTGGACAGCAAGCTTGTCAAGCAGCAGACGTTTTAGGTTAGAAAACAAATTATGCCTATCAAAATCGCGCCATCTATCCTCTCTGCCGACTTCGGCGCGTTCGCAGAAGCCACCGAAGAACTAGCTGCCGCCGGAGCGGATTACATTCATATCGATGTGATGGATGGTCATTTTGTGCCGAATATCAGCTTCGGCGCACAGCTTGTCCGCGCCCTGCGCCCCGTGACCCAGGTTCCGTTCGACACGCATTTGATGATTGAGCGGCCGGAGCAGTATGTGACCGAGTTTGCAAAGGCCGGCAGCAACATTGTTACTGTTCACCCGGAGACGACTTACCACTTAAACCGTTTGCTGCATCAGATCAAAGACGCCGGGGCAAAGGCTGGGGTCGCTCTGAACCCATCTACTCCTATCAGCACGATCGAGTGGGTGCTGGGAGACCTCGACCGCGTTCTGGTGATGACAGTCAATCCAGGCTTTGGCGGGCAGGCATTCCTGCCGGAGATGTTGCAAAAAATCAACGGATTGGCTGAGCTGAGAGCGGCCCACGGCCTGCGCTTCGAGATCGGAGTGGATGGCGGGGTCAACGCCGACACCGCGCCGCTCGTCGCGAAGGCCGGTGCAGACACCCTGATTGCCGGCAGTGCGGTATTTCACCACCCGGAAGGTCTGGCTGATGCCATTGCCGAGCTTCGGCGCGTCGCCGATGAATCTGCGGCGGCAAAGATCAAGCGCAGCGGAGGCCGCTGATGCTGCTCCGAGTGGTGTTAGTATTAGCGCTCGCTGCCTCTGCGGGATACGGCTGCTGGGAAATACGCCGCTGGTCTCTGCCGGGAACTCTCATTACCGTCAAACAGAAAAGCTTCCGGCTCTGGGGTCTCTTTTTTTTATTGTCTGTGCTTGGCTTATGGCTTGGTGGCACCTATCTTCATCTGCCGCATCCAGGCGATAAACGGGCATTGATTCGCTGGATCCAGTACTGGATGCTGACTGTGCTTGCTTCCCTGCCATTGATCCCTTTAGCACTACTGGACTGGCGCGAAAACCTGCGTCTTCTGGCCGAGAACCGCCGTAAGCTGTTTCAAGAGACACTCGGCCCTCTGGCACACAGAATGGACCCACCTTCCTGACCAACCTTCCGGTCCGCCCGCTGCTTCAGCGGTGCGTATGTTTAACTTCCCAAAAGAGAATCGAAAACGGCAATGCATACAAATAATCGTAATCGCCTTGTCGGAATCCTTGTTGTTCTTGCCGTCATCACCACTGCCATTATTACGGAAAACCGCCATCAGCCGCCTACGCTGCTGAACCGGGCTCACAAGGTGACAGCGCTCAAAGATTGGAACCAAAAGCAGGCCAATTATTTTTGGCTTTCAGATCAAGAAATATTACTTGTGACCCATGCCGATGACGAATTCTCTAAAACGACCTTCCAAGCCCAGCATCTTAATACTCAGACGGGCGTGTTCGCTCAGGATGTAAAGCTGGAAACCGCTCTCAATAAAATCAGTGGAGACATCGTCGTTCCAAAGTGGCAGCTTTCGCCTGACGCCCAGTGGCTTCTCATTGCCGGCTCTATCCAAAACATCTCAGTCGTCTGGATAGCGACAGCGGTGGACGGCTCAAAACAAATTGTGAGGCCCCGTCAGCAAAATTATGAAGACGACAGACTTTATACAGTATGGCAGCCCGGCAGTGGATCCTGGGTGCAGATATTAGAACAAGCAAACCAAGTTTATGCCTACAACTATTCTCTCAAGAGTGCTATCGTTACAACGCATATCGAGAATACGAATCTCAATGGCAACGTCGCGATCGGTTTTTACAGCCCGGACCGCCTATTGTGCATGCGGCCCCAGACAGGGGATGGGGGTGGTATCGGAGTGATGGACCTCGGAACCAACGCTGCCTCCGCACCCGTGCGAAACTATCTCCTGAACATTCCACCAAACATGGATGTCCAGGAAATAATAATGTCGCCGGATAGGAAGCTTCTTGCCTGGAAATTCGCCGTCAAGTCGCTGCCTTTAGGTCTGAAATCAACTATCAATTCTGATTTTGTCCGCCGCTCAGCACCGGCTGCGGCTGGTTTGTGGGTGAGTGATCTGAACGGTAACGACTTACGCGAGATCGGGACCTTAGACATACGCGACGATTCAATCAGCAATGTCCGCTGGACTCCGGATGGGACGCGCCTGAGCTTCATCGATGCCGGCGACTTATATACCGTTCCGATAAACTGATTACATTCCAAAAACAGAGGATATTACGGAAACCAAGATGCACAACGAACTGACTGCCCGCACTGCCGAACATCTTCGAGCTGTTTCCAGCCAGGCTGCCCCACTGAATGTGACCGTCGGCCTGGATGCGTTTGTCGATGAAATCATACGGGTGGTAGATCGGCGGACATCGGACACTAATTTTTCTACTATCGAGCAGATCGTTGAACTGGGAACGCGGATCATCGGCGCTTCCGGCCAGAGCACTAATCTGGAGCTGGTCGTGGAGCGGGTGAAGCTAGGCGGAAACGGTCCGATCATGGCAAATGCCCTGGCGGCATTAGGAACACGGGTCTCCTGTGTCGGGCCGCTCGGTGAGGGCAGTCTGCACCCGGCGTTTGAGGAAATGGCCCGGCAGGCGACTTTGATTTCTCTCGGGGCACCTGCTCATACAGACGCTCTGGAATTCGAAGACGGCAAAGTTATGCTGGGCAAGCTGGAACCGCTGGACAACGTGAACTGGCCTCGTCTGATGGAGCGCATCGGAGCTGGTGGCTTGGTATCACTGTTTGCGGATGCTGATCTTATCGCTCTGGTGAACTGGACAATGATCCCGGCGATGTCTGCGATCTGGGAAAAGCTTCTCTCTCTGCTGGCCGCGCAGCCGTCCTCGCAAAACTCAAGCCGCCGCTTCTTCTTTGACCTCGCTGACCCGGAGAAGCATGACGATCCGAAAGTGGTATCTGCCTGCCGTCTGCTGGCCCGGTTTCAGGAGTACGGGCCGACCGTGCTGGGATTGAATGAGAAAGAAGCCTTTCGTGTCGGGCGGACTCTGGGATACGTGGGTGGTCATCATAGCCGCGTCGACGTTTTAGGGGTCACTGCCTTTGTCAGTGCCCGTCTGCCTCTCTCTGCCGTAGTCGTTCACCCCCGTGCTTATGCCGTTGTCGGAGTAAACGGGCAGATCACCGCTAACGTCGATGGTCCTTTTATCGAGAATCCTTTAATTTCGACGGGAGCGGGCGACCATTTCAACGCGGGCTTCTGCCTCGCCAAGCAGCTTGGCCTGGCAGATGAGGAAGCCGCGACGGCGGCAGTGGGAACGTCCGGCTACTACGTCCGCCATGCCGTCAGCCCATCGCTGGCTCAACTCGCTGAGTTTTTGGATAGCCAGTCTGCTTCAGAATAGCTGATAGGTTCAGAGGAAATAGGAATCCACGGAATAAATTCCGAGGCTCAGAAGTGCCCGGTGTCGCGGCGACACACGACAAAGCACAAGTCCATTCTTGCGTCCCCTGGACGCTGGGCTTTTGCCAGCCTCGGAATTTACTCCGTGGGGTCTTTATTATCGAAGCCAGGGAGGGCAATATGGGACACAGCAATCTGGAATACTATCTGCATTTGGTTTGGGCTACTTACCAGAGGGAACCTTTGCTGACTGGTGAAACAGAGGCAATGATCTATGCTTGCATTCGTGCAGAAGCGCGGCATATGCACTGTGATATTCTCGCGCTTGGTGGTATCGCCGACCATGTGCATTTGGCAGTGCAGCCACCGTCCACGCTGAGTCCGGCTCAGATCGCCCAGCAGATCAAAGGCGCTGCGTCACGCTCTGCAAATAGCAAGGGAATAGCTTTCAAGTGGCAAACAGGTTACGGAGGCTTCAGCCTGAGCCGCCCACATTTGAAGGCAGTCATTCCCTACATCCGAAATCAAAAGCGTCACCATGCGGATAATACTCTGTGGCTCGACTGGGAACCGCCGACTGATTGATTTGCTTACTTCTTGTCTTGTGTTGCTTCGACACTGGGCCTTTTCGAGCCTCGGAATTTATTCCGTGGATCCCTATTTCGTGGGCTTCTGTCCGTCCCACTTTCACTTTGGCACAAATCATGCACGATGACTTAACATATATGCGGCGTGCATTGCGGCTGGCAGCACTTGGACGTCATGCCAGCCCGAACCCAATGGTTGGGTGCGTGGTTGTCGATGCTGCCGGGCTGATTGTCGGGGAGGGCTGGCACCCGATGGCGGGGCAGCCGCACGCGGAAGTGTTTGCTTTGCGTCAGGCGGGTGAGCTGGCGCGGGGTGCATCGGCTTTTGTGACTTTGGAGCCGTGCGCTCATCATGGCCGTACTCCTCCCTGTGCCGATGCCCTGCTGGCGGCGGGGATCAGGCGCGTTGTCGCGGCGATGGCGGACCCGGATATTCGCGTAGCTGGTCAGGGACTGGAGCGGCTGCGGGGTGGTGGGGTGGCAGTTTCGGTCGGGCTGATGGAAGCAGAGGCGCGGGCGTTGAATGCGGCCTACATCAAGCACCGGGTGATGGGCCTGCCCTGGGTTGTCCTGAAAACGGCGATGACACTCGATGGCAAGATCGCGACGGCAAGTGGCGACTCGAAGTGGATCACATCGTCGATTGCCCGGAAAGCCGTGCATCGGCAGCTTCGGGACCGCTGTGATGCGATTCTGACGGGAGCGGGAACAGTGCTTGCCGATGATCCGTCTTTGACAACGCGGTTGATGCATAAGATAGGCCGCAGTCCGTGGCGCATTGTGGTTGATAGTCGGCTCCGAACACCGCTGGATTCGCAGATTGTCCAGTTAGCTGGGGCAGATGGCCGGACGGTGGTTGCGACGCTGGCAAATGCCGATCCAAAACATCGTGCAGCATTAGAAGCGCGGGGCTGCCAAGTTGTCGTCTGCAGCGCAGTCGATGGGCGAGTGGACATCATTGACCTCATGCATCAACTGGGAACCCGAGGCGATATAATCGGTGTTCTGATAGAGAGTGGGGGACAACTGGCGGCATCGCTGCTGGCAGCAAACTTGGTAGACCGCTGGCTGGCGTTTATTGCGCCGAAAGTCGTCGGCGGAACCGATGCCCCTGGCCCTGTTGCCACTTTGGGTCTCAATTTGATGGCAGACGCCAAACTTGTTCAGTTTCAGAAAATCCGGCGCTGCGGGCCGGACATCGTGATTGACGCACGCTTTGGGTAGAATAACAGCATTACCAGAAAAATCCATTTCGGGAGGTGAGGAGTACGCACTATGTTTACGGGAATCATTCAGGAAGTCGGTCGTGTCGAGGCCATTGAGCGCGGCGAACAATCAGCCCGGTTTACGATCAGTGCCCTCAGCGTGCTGGACGGCGTCAAACTCGGTGATAGCATCACCGTGAACGGTGCGTGTCTCACCGTGGTGGAGCACAAGCCGGGGCAAGTCGCATTTGATACTGTATACGAGACGCTGCAAAAGACCGCGCTTGGCTCTCTCGCAATCGGGGACGAAGTGAATATGGAGCCGAGCCTTGCGGTCAATGGCCGCTTCGACGGTCACATCGTGCAGGGTCATGTAGACGGTGTCGGCACGATCGCCAGCATCCGCGAAGTAGACAACTCGTACTACATCTATATCACAGCTTCGGCACAAATGCTTCGGTATATCGTTCGCAAAGGCAGCGTCGCAATCGACGGCATCTCGCTGACCGTTGTCGACGCCGACGACAAGACTTTCTCCGTTGCCATTATTCCTCATACCTGGGATAACACCAACCTCCATGCCCGCCGGGCCGGGGATCAGGTCAACTTAGAAACCGACATCATCGGCAAATATGTCGAGAAGTTGGTCGGCGGTGACTTCTCCCGCTCCGAGACCCCCTTGCGGATCGCCGATCTAGAGCGCAGCGAACCCGCCTGGGCTGGCCCTGCGACTGCTTACCGAGATTAATTTCTATGACACTTCTTCTACAGCTACCTACTCCCGCAGCTCGAATGGAGATTTCCGAGTCTCTTGCACAAGCGATTGCCGAAGCTGCGAAACTTCCGATTGAAGACCAAAATTTCATCGCATTTCGTATTATGGAAGAGATAGCAGACGAAAAGAAATGGTCTAATAGTTTCGCAAATTCACAAGATATGCTGGATAAGTTAGCGGCGGAAGCTCTGCAGGATCTTGCTGAAGGCAAGACTTATCCGCTGGAAGACATCCTGTGAAGTCCTAAACTAATCGCGGGTTCCATAAGTCTTACAGATTACTGGTGAGTATGACGGGCTGCTCAGGCAGCTATGAGCGATAGAAGAATTGAGGCGAGGATGCCGGATACGAAATTTCACACGATCGAAGAAGCACTTGCCGACCTGCGGATGGGCAAGATGATTATTCTTGTGGACGACGAAGACCGCGAGAATGAAGGCGATTTTGTGATGGCGGCGGAGCATATCACAGCGGAAGCGATCACGCTGATGACCCGTCATGCCAGCGGTATTATCACGGTACCCATGCCGGAAGAGCGGCTTCTGGCGCTTAATCTAGAACTGATGGTACGCGAAAACAGCGAAAGCATGCGGACGGCGTTTACGATCACCGTCGATGCCCGTGATGGAACGACGACCGGGAGCAGCGCAGCGGATCGGGCGCTGACAATCCGTAAACTGGCGGATACGTCTGCTGTTCCGAGTGATTTCAACCGGCCCGGTCATGTCAATCCGCTGATGGCCCGCAAAGGCGGTGTTCTGAAACGTGCCGGGCATACCGAAGCGGCAATTGATCTGATGCGGCTGGCAGGCCTGCAGCCGGTCGGGGTCATCTGTGAGATCATGGGTGACGGCGGCGAGATGGCTCAGGCCGAAGCGCTGACGGCGCTGGCAACAAAGTTCGACCTGAAGTTCATTACAATTGCCGAGCTGATCAAATACCGGCGGCGAACGGAAAAACTGGTGCGTAAAGTCGCGCAGGCGAAACTGCCGTCGCGCTACGGGGACTTCATTGTTCATGCGTATGAAAGCGATGTCGATCCGGCTCCCTACACGGCCTTTGTGATGGGTGATATTACCGATGGTCAGGACACATTGGTACGTATCCATTCGTCCTGCGTCACAGGCGATTTGGTCGGCTCCCTCAAATGTGACTGCGGCGACCAGCTGCATCTGGCACTGGAAAAGATTTCGGAGGCGGGCCGGGGCGTTCTGCTGTACATCGAGCAGGAAGGGCGCGGCATTGGGATCATCAATAAGATCAAGGCCTATGCGCTTCAGGATGAGGGCGCGGATACGGTAGAGGCTAATGTGCGTTTGGGCTTCAAGCCTGACCTGCGTGATTATGGGATCGGGGCACAGGTTCTCGTAGATTTGGGTCTCAAACGACTGCGGTATATGACGAATAATCCTGCGAAGCTGGCTGGGCTGGAGGGCTATGGGTTGCAGATTGTCGAGCGAATTCCATTGATTTCTGAGCCTAACGACGACAACAGGCGTTATCTGGAAACGAAGCGGACTAAGATGGGACATTTCCTGGTCATAGACGAGCAGGATGCGCCGGAAGCGGCGTGAATTTCGCGCGAACATTTTGGGTATAGACTGCGTATAATATGAAGACACACGAGGGAATGCTGACTGCGGCTGATCTGAAAATCGCCGTTGTCCTGAGCCGTTTTAATTCGCTGATTGGCGATAGGCTTCTGGAAGGCGCATTAGATACGCTACGGCGGCATGGGATTTCCGACAATGATGTCACTCTCGCCCGTGTGCCAGGTGCATTCGAAATACCGCTGGCGGCTTCGGTGCTGGCAAAATCGGGTAAGTACGACGCAGTGATTTGTTTGGGCGCGGTTATCCGTGGATCGACCGCGCATTTTGACTATGTCGCCGGCCCGATGGCATCGGGCCTGGCAAGCATCGCCGTTGAGACAGGAGTGCCGGTTTTATTCGGTGTCCTGACTACGGATACGATTGAACAGGCATTGGAACGAGCCGGCACGAAAGCCGGTAACAAAGGTGCGGATGTGGCCGCCGCTGCCATTGAGATGGCAAATTTGCTGAAAACGATCCGGCTTGATTAAGCCGACAAAAAATAATACTACACATGAGGTTCGCAGAAAAAATGAACAAAGTTAGCTCGTATGCTGCCGTTTTTGTTGTGGGAGTCGCTTCTTGTGCCGTTGGTTTGAAAACCTTCGGTGACCCAGCCTCCCTTTTGGCGGGCAATACTCCTTCCAAACAGGCTGTTTTGACCGCGCTGGACACGACACCGCCTGCTCTCAAACACTTTACCGGCGATACCGTTGTCTCGGATGCCGCCGCTAAAGTAGATGCTGCCGTCGTTACCGTGCATACTATCGGAAAGCCGGTCGCTCAGTCCGGCGGTGACCCCATCTTCCGTATGTTTGGCGGTGGCGGCGGCTCTGTCCAGCCGCAGACTCCGATGGGTGCCGGCTCTGGGATCATCATCAGCTCAGATGGCTACATCCTTACCAATAACCATGTGGTTGCAGATACGTCTAAGCTGACTGTCAATGTCGGCGATAAGGGTGGCGGCGAAGGCAAGGCTTACGATGCCCATGTTGTCGGCGCTGATCCTGTCACAGACATTGCGGTTGTCAAGATCGATACGGCAGGCTTAAAACTGCCGGTTGCCCAGCTTGGTAACTCGGACGATGTCCGTATTGGTGACTGGGCGATTGCTGTCGGCAATCCGCTTGATGTCGGTACGACAGTGACACTGGGGATTATCAGTGCCCTGAACCGGACCGGCCAGAGTGCCGAAGGCCAGGCCATCCTGCCTGCGATCCAGACAGATGCAGCAATCAACCCCGGCAACTCCGGCGGAGCTCTTGCGAATATCAACGGGCAGGTGATAGGGATCAACGAAGCGATCCTGTCGCCTAGCGGCACGTACTCCGGTATCGGGTTTGCCATTCCAATCAACCGTGCCAAGCAGATCGCTGCGGAATTGATCCGAAACGGCAGGGCTTCCCATCCGTACCTGGGCGTCAGCTACCAGCCTGTATCGACGCTTTCTCCGGATGACCGGGCACAAACCGGCATTCCGGCGGACTTGAGCCAGGGCGTTTTCGTCCGGCACGTTTATCCCGGTTCGCCTGCTGCACAGGCTGGTCTGCACATCTACGATGTCATCACGCAGGCGAATGGTCAGCCTATCGCGGACACCGATGCCTTGAATAATCTCATTCAAGGTCTGAAGGTCGGCACTACCCTGACGCTGCATGTGCTCCGCGATGGTACGACCCGGAACGTCAACGTAACACTGCGTGAGCGTCCTGCTACGTTCGGCCAGATTCAGCCGGGCGACCAGCAGCAACAGCAGCCCCAGATGATACCGTCGCCGTTTGGTCCGTAAGCATTTGCTGACGGAACCGGCACTGGCTCAGCCAGTGCCGGTTTTTTTGTGTGCCGGGTACAATGACTGCTATGAGTGAGAGCGACCAAAGTAAAAGAAACATAAGTGATTCAGTCACGCTTGTCCGGCATCTGTCCCGCCGGGCGATTGAAGTAGACGAAGCGCAGGTTCTATTTGATGAAATGAACCTTGCGGCCATGGAAGCGGTCGGCGCAGACCGGGCGTTTGTCGCATTGGCTCACGACGGTACCGGAGAGCTGGTTCTGGTATCGACGGCGGGAGCAGGATGGACGGATGAGTTTCGGGCTTTGCGCCTCAAGATCGATGAAGATGGCAGGGCAGGGCAGGGGCGCGGCGGCATTACGTCCCATGTCGCCGCGACCGGCAAGCCGTATATCACCGGGGATGTAAACGCCGATCCTTACTACTATGCGTTTTTCGATGACGTGTTCAGCGAGATCGCCGTGCCGCTTTTAGACAGTAACGGACATACGCGCGGTGTTATTAACATTGAAAGCTTCAAGCGCGATAACTTCAGCCCCGATCACCTGCGCCTGCTGCAATCCCTCGCCGACATCGCCGTTCTGCGTCTTCTGAGTGATGGCTACCGGGCGCGTGAAGCCGCCCTGGTGGAGATCGGAAAAGACCTTAGCGCCATTGCCGATACTGATCAGCTCATGCGCCGGGTAGTCGATGTCGCTGCCGCTCAGCTTCGTTTTGAGGATTGTTCGGTCTTCGTGCTGGACCGTGACAAGCAGCATCTGACTCTGCAGGCGGCACGCGGTGGCCTAGCTCAGCGGATCGGAACCGCGATCTATCCGATTGGTGAGGGGCTGACCGGCTGGGTCGCTTTGCATGGGGAGCCGATCCGAACGGTCAGTCCTCGCGAAGATCCCCGCTGGCAGGGACGGTTTGAAGAGTTTCCCTCGACCGATGTCGGGGCGTTCCTGGCCGTGCCGATCTTTGGCCGCAGCGGGGTGCTCGGCGTCCTGCGCGTCCTGCGCCGCAAGAGCGCCGCACCCTGGTTTCGCCGCGAGTTCACCGAGGATGATGAAAGTGTTCTGCTGACTATTGCGTCCCAGCTTGGCACTGCTATCGAGAACAGCCGCATTCTGGACAGGCTTGTCAACACCGAGCGCATGGCAGCCTGGGGGGAACTTTCGGCAAAAGCCGCGCACATGATCGGCAACCGGACTTTTGCCATCAAAGGTGATCTGAACGAGCTGGAATACCGTTTGTCAGAGCCGGAAGACAAGCGTTCCGAGTATCAGGCGCTTGCTGAAGGCATCCGGCGCGGCATCTTTCGGCTGGAAGAGATATTACAGGAGTTCCGAGACTTTGTCCGGGCAACTCAGATCTCACTGGCCGAATACGATCTCAACGATCTTATCAGGCAGTGCGCCAACGAAAGCTTCCCAAAACGCAGTCCTGTCACGCTGGCGCTGGAACTGGCACCGGCTTTGCCGCCGATCCTCGCTGACGGCTCTCGTCTAAAACGCGCGTTTTCCGAGCTGATTGAAAACTCACTATCATTTCAGCCTGAGGGCGGCACACTCCTTATCCGCACCTCACGCGCCGACCCGACTCAAGCTCATATTCTGGCTGATCTTTCTCGGGGCCGGACTTATCTTCAGATCGAATTTATCGACAGCGGCCCCGGCATTCCCGCCGACATCAAGCCGCGTATCTTTACTCCCTTCTTTACGTCCCGAGCCCGTGGCCTGGGCCTGGGTCTGAGCATCGTCAAAGGCATTATAGACGCTCACCGGGGCGGCATTGTTGAACTCGGCGAATTCGGCGAAGGCGCACACTTCACGGCCTTCCTACCGATCAAAGGGGATTAACTTGATACACTCTATCTCACTGATCTGCGCTGCTGCTGCGGCTTTTATGCTAAGTCTGCCGAGTTTAGGAGACACCGTGCCTTTGCCCGGCAGTGCGATCTCCGCACCGGGCGCACAGTTAGAAAAGATCGCAGGCGGGTTTGCCTTTACGGAAGGACCGGCGTCAGATTCTCACGGAAATATATTCTTCACCGATCAGCCGAACGACCGTATTCTGAAATGGCACGCTTCTGACGGCGGCACGATCACGACTTTTTTGCATCCTTGTGGCCATTCCAACGGGATGTGCTTCGACGCTCATGGGGATCTCTGGACCTGCGCGGATGGGAAAAATGCACTCTGGCGCATCACGCCCGCCCGCAAATCGACAGTTATCATTTCAGACTACGGCGGCAAGCTGCTGAATGGCCCCAACGATGTCTGGCTGCGGCCCGATGGCGGCCTCTATCTCACAGACCCATTTTATCAGCGCGATTACTGGACGCGCGGCCCAAAAGAGCAGGACGTTGAAGGCGTCTACTATCTGGCCCCCGGCACAAGGCGCTAGTCCGTGTCGTTTCCGATATGACATCGCCTAACGGCATTATCGGCACGCCGGACGGCAAAACGCTTTATGTCGCAGACATCGGAGCGGGCAAAACCTATGTCTATGCGATTGCCAAAGACGGTGCTTTGCTGGATAAGCGCCTGTTTTGCAGCCTCGGCTCCGATGGCATGACGATTGACAGTGCGGGGAATGTGTACCTGACTGGGCATGGCGTGACTGTCTTTAATAAATCTGGGACCCAGATCGCGCAGATTCCCGTCCCGGAGAATTGGACCGGCAACATCTGCTTCGGCGGCACAGACCGCAAGACGCTCTTTATCACCGCCAGCAAAAGTGTGTACAGCCTCGCCATGCGTGTCCATGGTGTCGGTAGTCAGTAAAACCATCACCCTCTCCCTGAAAAATCTCTACTGAGAAGGTGGCCATGTGCCTGTGCCTATCTCTTCGATCACACGCAATCTCTGCGATGCTGCTTCGGTGTTTGCTTGCCTTTGCCTTCGCCATTTACGCCATAGTGAAATAGGAAGAGATCCGAAGAATGACAAAAATATGCCTTGCCCCCATAGAAGAACAGTATCTTCCATAAATTGCTGTTGAGAGTTGTTATAAAAGATGATGCTGTGCTGCCACATAGAATATATCTCAATAGCGTTCAACCAGGTACATAGGGTTACAAATAGAAAGGCACTTTGTCTTTCTTTTGTCGCAATCATAGCGATAATGGGACTGCAAGCGAATTCTGCAATCAAAAAATCAATTTGGTAGAGAAATCCATAGGTTGGAGCTAGCCAAATGCTGACGACGATCATAATTGTCAGAGCCACCCCATTTCGCAAAAGAGCAACAATCTTTGGTGGTACAACGATATTCATGGAATTGGCTTTTCGCTCACCGTCCTGACTCAGACTAAATTATATCGGGCGTTTCAAACTCTCAAAACTGAAGTCATTATGACATATCTCTTGGCGCGATTAATGCTTCCGTGGTACAATGAGAAAACATCTCTGAGCTAGGACCTTAAATGCGCTTTCTTCCTCTTCTTGGCCTGAGCCTGCTGATTCTCACTCCCACATTTGCTGCGAATCTACCGAAAGTCGCCGATCCTCCGAAAGCGGCGCTGGATACGGCGCGGCGCAAAGTGTACCCGGCACTGGTCAACATCGCCGTCGTCTTCCGCTATTACGATGGCGGACGGGCGCAGCGGGCACCGGCAGGCGGCTCCGGGGTGATTATCAGCCCGGATGGGTATGTCCTGACAAACTTTCATGTCGCGGGGCACACGACTCATATCACCTGTACGCTGGCAAGCGGCGAGTCGCTCGACGCACAGGTCATTGCCGATGATCCGCTGTCTGACTTGAGCGTGCTGAAACTGCGCCGTCCTGCCTCGGCAAAAGCGCCGCTTCCCTACGCTATCTTAGGCAACTCCGATCTCCTTCAGGTCGGCGATCCTGTGCTGGCGATGGGCAACCCCTTGATGCTGTCATCATCGATGACGCTCGGCATTGTCTCTAATCCCAAGCGTGTCTTTACGGACTTCTCGGGCACGGAGATGCAGGACATGCAGCTCGATGAAGGGGAGAAAACAGGCACCTTCACCCGCTGGATTCAGCATGACGCATTAATCCTGCCCGGCAACTCCGGCGGGCCGCTGGTCAACCTTCAGGGTGAAGTGATCGGCATCAATGAGCTGGGCGGCGATGGAGTCGGCTTTGCCATCCCCTCGAACCTGGCAAAGCAGGTTTTTATGGATGTCCTGCATTACGGCAAAGTGCCTCGGGGCTGGATCGGCCTGCGGGTGATGCCGGTCTCGAAAATGGGCCGCACCGAAGGGGCCCTGGTGTCATCGGTGACACCCGATTCGCCTGCTTCCCGCGCGGGTATCCAGCCGGGCGACCTGCTGATGGCTCTGGATAATGCACCGGTGACAGTCCGCTTCTTCGAGCAGATTCCTGTCTTTTACCAGCGCGTCGCCCGGCTGCCTGCCGGGCACATCGCCCACTTGAGCCTTGTTCGGGCTGGAAAGATGCGACTGATAGATGTTCGGATCGCGCCGCTGGAACCATCTCTGTCCCCGGAACAGGAGTTCCGGGGGATGGGTGTCACTGTCCGCGCCCTCACCGCCGACATGGCTCTGGACCTGCATCTGCCGGACACGCAGGGCGTTCTCGTGACCGGTGTTCGTCCCGGCCTCCCTTTTGAGGCCGCGCAGCCGCCGATTGCTGCCGACGATGTCATTAAAACTGTCAATGGTCAGCCGACACCCACTGTCGCCGCGTTTCGTCATGCCCTAGATAGCTCGGAGAAGCAGGCCGGAAAAGACGGGTTCTCGGTAACGCTGGTCCGAAAAGATGAAAATCTGCTGTCGATTGTCAAGAACGATACCGACAAGGCGCCGGACGACGGCGGAGATCTGCCGCAGGCCTGGATGGGAATCAAAACTCAGGTGCTGACCCCGGAAGTGGCTTCAGCCGTGGGGCTGACCGGCTTGTCAGGTTTCCGCGTGACTGAAGTCTTTCCCTACACCGAAGCAGCCAAAGCTGGACTCAAGCCGGGTGACGTGCTGACCGCGCTCAACGGCGCGGCGCTGACGGCATCCCATCCCCAGGACGCAGAAGATTTCACCCATCAGATCGAGGCGCTGAGTGTCGGTGACAAAGCCCAGCTTGGAGTCCGGCGCGGCGCGGCGACACTGACTTTGCCGATAGTGTTAGAGCCGACACCCGACTCAGCAGCTCAGGCTAAAACCGCCCGATCCAAAGAGTTTGAGTTTGCGGTGCGGGGCATTACGCTGATGGACAAAGTCACCAACCACTGGGACGACTCGCAGAAGGGCGTGGTCGTGACGGAAGTGACCTCGGGCGGCTGGGCAGCAATCGCCGGTCTGCATACGGACGACCTGATACTGTCCCTGAACGGGCACGAGATCACAGACGCTGCTGCATTCGAGCGTGTCCTGCCGGCGATGGTGAAGGAGCATCCGAAGATCATTTCCGTGTTCGTTCGGCGCGATGTCCAAACCCAGTTTGTCTTCTTGGAGCCGGATTGGACCCATCTTGCCGCCTCTGAATAATCTCTTTTTTGCCCGACGAAAGGCTCTATTATGAAATCGTTCTTCTGCGCTTTGTCTGTTCTCACTGCTCTTGCCTGCTTGGGTTTTGCCGGATCAGCACACGCCGATGACGTGTCTGGTCAAGTGCAGGCGCTGATCACCAAACAGGCCCCGGCCATTGTCACCGTGCGGGCCGTTCTGAAAGTCACCACGAAAGGCGAAGGCGCACAGACTGCCGAATCGCGCACGGAGATGCAGGGAGTGGTCGTCGATCCTTCAGGCCTCATCATGGTCTCCAGCGTGCCATTCTCGGCAACAAAAATGATGGAAATGATGGGAATGCCTTCTGATGCTGCGGACAGTGGACCGACGATCACACCAACGGACTTCAAAGTCGTTTTTGCTAACGAAGAGAAAGAGTATTCCGCGTTTCTTGTTGCGACTGATACCACGCTCGGACTGACTTTTCTAAAGATCGAAGACTTAGCGGGGCGGACACCCCAGGCGGTCACATTCGCGAGTGCGCCCGCGCCTGCACTGGGCGACCCCGTTTACGCGCTGTCGCGTCTGAGCAAAGGCTACGATTACGCGCCGTACTTTTCGAGTGCGCGGGTCAGTGGCATCATCACGAAGCCACGTGCGGCGGTCATGCTGGACGGCGGCATTTCGGACCTCGGCCTGCCGATCTTTACCGCGACCGGCGACGCCGCCGGTGTTCTGACCAGTGTTGCTTCCGGCGTCAAGCCGGAAGGATCCAACGAAGCCATGGGAATGCAGATGATGATGCGGATCATGGGCGGCGGGGGCGGCAACCACTCCGGCGTCTTCCTTGTGCCGGCCTCTGCCGTCAGTCCTGTAATCGCTCAGGCACAGGCCCGGTCTATCCAGATGGCTGCCACGCGGGCCACGGCGACACCGGACGTCAAGAAGCCTGCTGCTCCTGCGCCTGCCGCTAAATAGGACGTCGTCAGCGCGGGACGGGGATCTTTTCTAAGGCTTCTTCAATAAGCTGAGTGCCGGTCAACCCGCCGTAACGGGTCTTCGTGTCAAGCATCATGCGGTGCGCCAGCACAGGGACAGCGAGGGCATGGATGTCGTCAGGGAGGACGTAATTGCGGCCATCGATAAGGGCGCGGGCCTGGGAGGTTCGGAACAGCGTGAGTGAGCCGCGCGGCGAAACGGCCAGCCGGATACGCGGGTCATTGCGTGTCCAGTCGACCAGGCGCACGATATACTCGGCGAGGGCCCGATCGACAGCGACTTCGCGAACCTGGGTCTGCAAGTGGAGGATGTCAGCTCCTGAGACCACCGGCTGCAGCGTGTCAAACGGGTGCAGACGGTTCTGGCCGTATAAGATCTCCAACTCATGTGTCAGGTCCGGGTAACCCAGCGTGATCCGTATGGCAAAGCGGTCAAGCTGGGCTTCGGGCAGCGGGTACGTACCCTGGAAATCAGTTGGGTTCTGAGTCGCGACCACGAAGAATGGCTGCGGCAGATCGCGCCGGAGGCCGTCGACCGTGACTTGGCCTTCGCTCATGACTTCCAGCAGAGCGGACTGAGTGCGCGGCGAAGTCCGGTTGATCTCATCTGCCAGCACGATATTAGCAAAGACCGGGCCTTCCCGGAACGTAAACGAGCCGTCGCCGGGATTATAGAAGCTGCTGCCGGTGATGTCGGCAGGCAGCAGATCGGGCGTGAACTGAATGCGCCGAAAGATGCCGTCCATCGAGCGTGCCAGAGACTTCGCGAGAGTCGTCTTGCCCGTCCCCGGAACGTCTTCCAGCAGCGTGTGGCCCCCTGCCAGAAGCGAGATCAGCAGCAGGCGGATCGCGCCGGGCTTGCCGCGAATGACCGACGCTAAGTTCGCCTCGATCTTTTCCACGGTCTCCGCAAACGGGCTGTTTTCTACGAGAACGGTCATCGGGTCTTCTCCAAAACTTGTTTCTCCAACTTTGTTTTCTCCATCGTCAGCAGGGCTGCATTGAGCAGTGCAATGTCATCGCGAGTCGGTGGCGGGCCGAACCGGGCGTATCCGTAGGCGCGTACAAAGCCGAGCATGACACTGTCTTCTGCCTGCGTGATCTCTAAATGCTCCGGCCATGTCCGGCCTTCCGGGCAGGGAATACCGCGCCGGGTCAGTTCTGCTTCAAAGCGCACTGCCATCTGAGCCAGTGCGGCATCCGTGCTGGTATAGCGAAATCCAGGGGTGATTGCGCGGCGGTTCTGTAAATATCGGTAGACTTGCGGCACGAGCAGCCCGAGCACTAGCAGCAAAAAGAGTGAGCCTTTTGCGGCCCAGCTTGCTGTGACCACCCAGTTACGGACTGCGCCCAATAGGTCCTGAACCGCTTCCCAGGCTCGCCAGTAGAAGGGGATCGGACCCGCAAGCGCATCAGGCCGGCCATCGCTGGGAGTGGCATCGACCGTTACCCAGCCTTTGCCGTCAATCCAGCTTTCCGCCCAGGCGTGGGCGTCCCGCTGCCGGACCAGAATGGAGTTCTTTCGATCACTTTCGTGGGCAAAGTATCCGCTGACATAGCGGGTTGGCACCCCGACGGCCCGCAGCAGAATCACGGCGGCGGAGGCGAAATACTCGCAGTGAGCCGACTTGTGCTGAATGATAAAATTAGAGATCGGCTCACCCTGTCCTGGGTCTACAGTCAGGCTGTAATGGTTATTTGTCCACAGGAAGTGAACGATTGCCGCGATCTTTTCTTCCGGCGGAGCGTTTTTATCGCCTAGCCCATACGCGAGTGCCAGAACACGAGGGTCGATCTCCGGCGAGATTGCCAGGTCCTTTGCGCGTTCGAGCGGAGTGGGCGGCGAATCCAGGAATCCCGTGCTGCCTTCCGTGATGTCGTAAGTCAGCGGGTCTGTATCGTTGATCGGGGTACGGATCGGCCCTTCCGTCCGAGCGGCCCATTCCAGCGACTGGCCTGCCTCGGGAACAATTGCCGATGTGTGAAGCGGTGCGAACAGCAGCCCGGCGCTGTCGTCAAGCCGGACAAACTGCTCCGACATTCCCGAATTCACTCTAGGCTGACGCGGGAGTGTCAGAAAGACTCGCGCTTCCAGCGGCGGCTCCCAGCGATGCCCTGAATATGTGTCGAATGTCATGCCACGCAGGTAGGGATCGAGCCCTGGATTGTATATTCGCAGAACACGGGTGAATGAGTTCTGGAGCGTAAACGACGAGCCTAGGATCGGTTGCCCGCTCATGCCCATGCTCGGCGACATGTGACGTCCCGGTAGTGCCTGCGATCCCAGCATGTTCAGGGCATCTTTGTTGCGGGCAAACTCCGCGTGGATCACTCCTCCCAGAACGAGCGCGGCCAGCACCGGCAGCACAGAGTAACGCAGCGATGCGGATACGCTGGTACGCTGCCGGAAGCCCGGCAGAGCCAGCATGAAAAACAAGAAGAACGCCGGGGCGAGATACCACAAATAGTGGATAGTATCGTCCAGTATGCTGCACCCGATCAAAAAGATCATCGCCGACAGAAACACAGTAAACGGTGCCCGCGCCCCGCCCGTCGGCTCTCGCCGCCAGAACTGCAAAGCCATTTCCGCCGAGGCCGCCAGGGCAAACGAATAGACATAACGCACATCAAAGAATGCGTTTTCATCTTTGACGGCGGTGACCAGGTACCCAAACACAGATGCCCCAATGACAATGATTCGCAGGGTCCATTTAGTCAGTGTGACGTTCTCAAAACGCACACGAAACACATAGGACGCCGCGAGACCGAGGCCCAGGCAGATCAGTGGAACGAATGCATTGCTGGTCAGCGCAAGTGCCGCATAGGCCAGCAGCGCAGCGACGGCGGCCGGCCACGGCGGGCGCTGGTATGGGGTTGTTGGTATTTCTGTTGCCATGTCGGTTCTGCGAAAAATTCTTAGAATCTCCCTCAAAGCTCCGAGAGAGGCCCCCTAGCCCCCAATTCTGGGGAAACCCGAGAAGATAGTCTTGCTCTGTCCGTATTGCTCCCCCATTATTGGGGGCCGGGGGGTGTTTTGCGATGCGCTCCAAATCAATGCTCTCTCAAATCTCGTCCAAGCCGCTTTCGATCTGGCCCGATGTCAGCAGCGTGAATTCACCCGGCGGCAGAGTGCAGGGCGTGTCCCGGACAATCACCACTTTGATGCCGGCACCGTACTCGCGCAGGCGCTCGACAAAGCGTTCGCGGACCGTGTCCCAGTCCTGAAACACGCAGACAATCAATGTGACTTGGCTTAAATGTTCTACCAGATCTTGTTCCAGTGCCTCAAAGCCAGACGAGGTGCGAGAACCTGTGTCTGCATTCACAGCCGCGAGTAAGTCCATAATGGACTCGATATACCCGGTTCCCAGCCCGGCATCCAGACCATGCACGTTCGGTCCATCAGCGAAAACATCGATCACAAACTCGGAGCGAGCCATGTAATCACAGATCGCCGCCGTCAGCGATACCGCGCACTCAAACGCCGGGGGTGGGGGAAGTCCCGGCGGCGCGGGGGCGTGCGTGTCTAAAACCACGGCGACGCGCTGAAGAAACTCTTCGCGGTACTCCCGGACAACAGGGCGGTTGAGCCGGGCTGTCGCCCGCCAATCGATGCTGCGGATGGAGTCGCCTTCCCGGTACTCCCGGCTGCCGATGTACTCAAACGAATCGCCTAGACGCGCTGCTTCCGTCATGCCGCCCGGCTGGTAGCGCCGTCCGCGCGGCGTCTCCATCCGGCCCAGTGCCGTGAACTTCGGCGAGATCAGCAGTGTCCGCCGCTCCGAGAAAACCTGCTGCCCGACCATCAGTCCGAGTGGAAACGCCGTCTCGACCCGGAAGCCGCGCAATCGAAATACTCCGCGTCGGCGGCAGGCTAGACCCAGCCGGACCCTAGCCGTCTCGCCCGGCTTCAGCACCGGCAGGTCTACGCCATCTTCCGGCACCGCGTCTACTTCCGGCGGCAGTCGATCCGGCAGGACGACCAGCCCGACCCCGCGCCGCCCGAGTGCCTCGACTTCGATCTCCACCGTCAGCGTCTCGCCTGCCCTGATCCGGTCGGCATGAGCCGCCGTTAGCGAAACGCGTGGCCTGCCGAACCAGAGAATCAAGAGCGCGACCGTCCACAATCCGATGGCATAGGTCAGCGGCACATAAAACTGCTGATCCAGGGAAACCGAGCTGAAGGCGATAAAAAAGAGGGTGGCGGCGGCAAAGTAGTGACCAGGCCGCGTAAAGCGCTGAGTCCAGACCCGCCAGACCCAGGGAAACAGCAGCCCTTGAAAAAGCGGGTGGTAGCGGATGTCTTTAGTCGGCGTGAACGCGGAGAGCGGCGGCAGATGCGTGTTCAGCGAAAGCGCGAGGAGCTTGCGGTGGCCTGCACCGGGAAAGGGGTTAGGAGCAGGAACGGCATGGTCAGGGAGAGACTGATGAGGGGGCGGCGTTGACATGGTATTTCATATCAGTATACCGTGTATAGCCGCCTTCAGCGAATTCCGACTGGTTCAGGCAGAAACATGTACTGGAACTTCAACTTTCTGCTTTGTCAGGAACCCGTTCCAATTTCTGGAAGTTTTAGAAAATTTCAATATCTGGAAGCTTCAGCAAAATTGCAGCTCCGAATGCTAAGAATAAGGCTCCGACAAACAGTATTGAAAACCAGTTACTGAAGCTTGTCCATCCCGTGGCGTTGGAATTGGGATCCTGTTCATCACCAAGCTTACTGAGAAGGAATTCTCCATCATAGCCGACAAAATCAAGTAATCGACTACTTACTCTCTTTATCAGTTTGAGTCGCCAATTATCAAGTACAATTTGCCATGAGACAATTTTAGGAGAAGCCAGCAAAATTATGATGCCCGCTGCCAGAAAAACAATTCCTTGCCAAGTCTCCGGCGGGGGATGAGCGGTTGAATGCATACTATATCACTACCAGTAAAGCGTATAATTATTTTGCAACAATTTTATTCTTCCCTCAGCCAGAACCTATCCAGCAGGGGCGCATGAAAATCATCGTTTACTCGGGTTAGGACTGTATGAAGGTCGGGGATTCGACTAGTAAGTTGGTCTGAGACAGGCTGTGATTGTTTGTTGTGTCCAATCTGCGCTAGTGCCGCATCGACTACTTCGTGCAAAGGATAGTCGGTATCCAGCCCACGAAGGTGCGCCGCTTGCCGTAATTGTGTCTCTTGTTCGATTGTCAGAGCCAGTTGAACTGTCATCGTTTCGCGCATTCTTCGCTTAGGCTGCCCTCTTTTTCACCGCGTCGTAAAAGGCTTGAATCTTGGCCTCTCGCTGAGCGGCTTGCCAGCGGACATATTCTTTGTAGGCACAATATAATCCTACGAATATGACTCCACCAACTAAATGTCCAGTACCATCATAACGCCACCAATTCTGAGTGCATGTGACGACGAAATGCCAAATAGAAGGCATGAAAATTTGCCCTGCACAATAACCGGATAATAAAAAGAGTGCTTGTTTCCAGTGTTCAGAAATGAATTTATGTTTCATGGTTTCTCACCTCAACAACAAATCCATTATACCGCGCTGTTATATCGTTCGCCATACAGCCGGGCAAAAGAGCCGCAAGTCCTGCACACCCGGAACCGGGCAGAGGCGGCGCACAGAGTCACGCAGGAGGTCACAGAGGGCAGAGCTTCCATATCATATCAAACTGTTACGCCTTTGGTACTGGCGGCCAGGTGTTTTCTGTTGCTGGTTCAGTTTTCGGCATTGGCAAAGGCAATCGAGAGTGAGCTGACCGAACAACCATCAGACAAATAATTGCTAGAACTGCAACTAGATTTACACCAGTGAAATTGCCTTCGAGGCTGGCCGGTGATGGATTGGTAAGTACAAAAAAACGGGAAGGCCAGTAATACGCCATCTTAAACTCAGTTCCAGTGTCTGTTGATTGAAAGCCACCTACTAACTGTATTCCACAAAAAAACGAATAAACTACGCTATCTATGGTGAGTTGGAACACCTGCAATAATTGGATTATTAGAGAGACGATTATCCCGGCCCGCTTGTCTAGCGCAAGCAGAATGCCACCCCAAACCGATGCTACGAACAGGACAAATCCCAGTAAGAAGAGGAAACGGCCAGGAGTGCCGGTCACAGTTGCAAACATAAGATTAAAGAGTCCGAACAGACCGCCAATTACTTGGAGAGCGGCGACGGCCCAACGCCAGAATTGAAGCCAGAAGGCGGCAATCTCAGGGTCTCCCGGTTCGACTGGTGGTAAATCCATCCTCTATGTCCTTCGTCTAAGAATTAATTGTGGAATAGATTGTAGCATACTCGCCGTGAAAGAACCTGAAATCGTCACCAAGGTGACGCTACGCCTCAGGCTACCCGGAAACACCAAGACTAAGCGCAGAAAGTCATCAAGAGCGCCATAAACGGCAGAACTCACGTCGGGAAGACTCGCGATATGATATTTGACGTAATATGACACACCAATTCTGTGCGCCTAAGATAACGAAGTGCTGCCTGCACGTCGTTACCTACGCATAACAGCGAAAAGCTTGGCCCGAATAGTGCAGGTGGCATTTTGGCTTGACAAATTCATCTGAAAACGCTTATACTAATCCTAATCTTTTTTGTTTTGGAGGCATCACAATTTGGCGTATCAAGTGACTCTTATCCGTGGCGACGGAACCGGCCCGGAGCTTGTCGAAGCGACCCGGCGCGTTCTCGAAGGGACCGGCGTGGCGTTTGAATGGGATGTGGTCGAAGCGGGCGTGGACATCATGGAAACGGCGGGGACACCGCTGCCGGATAATGTCCTGGCATCGATCCGTAAGAACAAAATCGCGCTCAAAGGCCCGATCACGACCCCCATCGGCACAGGCTTTCGGAGCGTCAATGTTGCGCTTCGCAAAGAACTCGACCTGTACGCTTGTATTCGGCCCTGTAAATCGTATGTCGGTGTCCGTTCGCGCTATACCGATGTCGATCTGGTGATTGTCCGCGAAAACACGGAAGACCTTTATGCGGGTGTCGAATATCCCGTAGACAGCGCGGAAGCAGCACAAATCATCGGCATGGCAGGCGGCAAGATCCGTCAGGACTCAGCCATTTCAATCAAGCCGATCTCCCGCACCGGGTCTCGCCAGATCGTGAAAGCCGCGTTTGAGTACGCCATCGAGAACGGACGCAAAAAAGTCACGGCCGTTGCCAAAGCCAACATCATGAAGTACACGGACGGCCTCTTTTATGAGATCGCCCGGGAAGTCGCTAAAGAGTACGAAGGCCGGGTCGAGTACGACGAATGGCTGGTCGACGCGATGTGTATGCAGCTTGTCCAGAAGCCTGAGAACTACGACGTTCTCGTTATGGAAAACCTATACGGCGACATTCTTTCCGACCTCTGCGCGGGCCTTGTCGGCGGCCTCGGTGTCGCCCCCGGTGCCAACATCGGTGTCGATACCGCGCTGTTTGAGGCAACCCACGGCTCCGCTCCCAAATATAAAGGTCAAAACAAAGTCAACCCGACAGCGCTGATCCTGTCCGGTTACCTGATGCTCAAGTACTTGAAAGAGGACGAAGCCGCTGCACGTCTGGAAAAAGCCGTCTCGGATGTCATCGCCGAAGGCAAGTACGTCACCTACGACATGAAGGCTGACCGCAACGATCCCACCGCCGTCGGCACCGCCGAGATGGCCGACGCGATCATTGCCAAGATGCAGGCGGGATAGGACAAGTACGCAAAAGAGATTGATCCAATGGCAATTGCTGAACGAGAAGTAGTCGGGCTGACTCAGGAAGTAGAAGAAGACTTCAAGCCCCAGCCTTATGTCTGGACACGAGAGCAATTTTATGAGATGGGCGAT
This sequence comes from Janthinobacterium lividum, assembly GCA_050954545.1. GTDB lineage: Bacteria > Armatimonadota > Armatimonadia > Armatimonadales > Capsulimonadaceae > JANXMY01. Next base: position 34,274 of record JBPBQB010000290.1, read on the forward strand.
ACCGGACTGTTTGAAGGCCGGCGGGCAATCCTGATTGAAGGAGAGATACTCGCTATGCCTGCAATGAAAGATCCGCATCGTACTTCGTTAACGCTGACCGATCAGGCATTGCGAGAATCATTCGGGGATGGTTTTTTTCTGAGTGTACAGTGCCCTTTCGACATCGGTAAAGCAACTGATCCAGAACCGGATCTTGCGGTGATCAAGGGGACAATACGTGAGTATTCTGGCAAAGGACTGACGGCAGCAGAACTGATCGTTGAAATCTCTGATACGACTTATGCTTACGACCGACGTGAGAAAGCGAGCCTTTATGCTTCTGCGGGCATTCAGGATTATTGGATTGTTCGACTTAAGACGCGGCAAGTCGAAGTCTATCGCCAGCCGAAAGCTGATGAGACCCAGCCATTCAGGTTTGGTTATAGTGCCAAAACAGTGCATTCCAGCGGCGAAATAATTCAGCCGTTAGCGGCTCCAAATCCAGTGGCTGTCTCGGCGCTGCTGCCATGAAACTTAGTTGAGTCAGGGCAAACGGAAGGATGATCTCATGGCAATTGCTGAACGTGAACTTGCTGCACCCAAACAATCAATGGACGAACATCCCGTCCCGCAGCCATATTTTTGGACCCGCGAACAGTTTCACCAGATAGGCGAAACTGGTCTATTTGAGGGGCAGCGCGTTATTCTCATGGAAGGAGAAATACTTGCTATGCCACCGATTGGGAACATGCATCGAACAATCGTGACAATTGCAGGTGATGTCATGCGGGCTGCATTTGGAACCGGTTTCTTCGTCAGTGAAGAAAAACCGTTCGATGTTGGAGAAGCGACAGACCCGCAGCCGGATATTGCCGTCATCGAAGGTACTCTGCGAGACTATTTGTATCAAGGACTTACAAAGGCAGCGCTCATTGTAGAAGTATCTGACTCAACAATTAATTATGACCGTGGCAACAAAGCCAGCCTCTACGCGAAAGCGGAAGTCGCGGATTACTGGATCATTAATCTGGATCACAAGCCGCCACAAGTTGAAGTGCATCGTCAGCCGATAGGGGATGAAACGCAGCGGTATGGGTTTAGCTACAGCGAGAAAACCGTGCATCAGAGCGGTGCGATTATCCAGCCGTTAGCCGCCCCAAATCCAGTCGCAGTCTCGGCATTGCTGCCGTGAAAATATAAACGAAAAGAGAATTGAATTATGGCTTCAGGAAAGAAAAAAGTAAGCGTCATCGGCGCGGGCAATGTCGGTGCGACTGTCGCGTTTCATGTGGCCCAGCAGGGATACGCGAATGTCATGCTGCTGGATCTGCCGGACGATTTAACGCTGGAACGGCCCCGCAAAACCGGCTCCATGGCCCAGGGCAAGGCGCTTGACCTGAATCAAGTCTCGCCGATTGTCGGGTACGATGGTCAGGTCAAAGGGACGTCGGACTACGCCGACACGGCAAACAGTGACGTTGTCGTGATCACGTCCGGCAGGCCCCGGACACCGGGAATGTCGCGCGAAGATCTGCTGGCGGTCAATGCGGACATCGTTCAGAGCGTCGCCGCTCAGGCTGTCACGCACAGCCCGGATGCGGTTTATATTGTCGTCTCGAATCCCCTGGATGCGATGTGCCATGTGGCACTGAAAGCCTCGGGGCTTCCTTCGGAGCGGGTCATTGGTCAGGCAGGTGTTCTGGACAGCACCCGTTACCGGAACTACATTGCCGCCGCTGTCGGCGTATCCGTAGAAGATGTCCAGGCGTATGTGCTTGGCGGTCACGGCGATCAGATGGTTCCGGTACGTTCGCTGACCACGGTCGGCGGCATTCCCGTTCAGAAATGGGTCGACTTAGGCAAGCTGACCAACGAACAGCTTCAGAAGATCGAAGATGATACCCGTCAGGGCGGGGGCATTTTGACCGGACTCATCGGAACCAGCGCCTGGTATGCACCGGGTGTCGCGACTGCCGAGATGGTGGAAGCCGTGCTTCTGGACCGCAAACGCATTCTCGCCTGCACCGTGCTTCTGAGCGGTCAGTACGGCGTGGATGGTCTCTACTTCGGCGTCCCGACACTGCTCGGTGCAGGCGGCGTCGAAGCGGTTTATGACTTGATGCAGCTTGCGCCGCTCACCGATGTCGAGCTGGCCGGAATCAAAGAATCGGCGTCTAAAGTGCAAGGGACAGTCGATAGCCTGAAGACCCTCGGGAAACTGTGATAGGATAATCCAAGATGCCAGTGACACTCAAAGATATTGCAGAGAAAACGGGAGTTTCCGCCAGCGTCGTTTCGACCGTGCTGAGCGGGCGAGACAACGGCACGTTTGTCAGCGAAAGTACGCGCCAAAAGGTGCGGCAAGTCGCGGAGATGCTTAACTATACCCCCGTTCGCTCGGGACGGCCCCGTGGCAGCCGCCGTCTGCGCCGCCTGCATACGGAGCAGTTCATCGGCATCTGGGATCCCGAGCATAGCTCTGCCAGTGCGTTCTTGATCCAGAATTTGCAGGTCGCTCTTCGTGCCTATGCCCAGGAGCAGGGTGCGGAGGCCGAGGACGATTTCGGGCTTCGGCTTTTGACAACTGAGGACCTGCCGCGTCTCGACTCCCTGGGCATCATGGGGATCATCTCACTGTCTTCGTCACTGCTGCCACGCGAGGCTGCGACTGCCGGTATCCCGAGCGTCATGATTGGAGAGACTGATCAGGCCCCACGTGAGATGGTCCAGGTACACATGGACAGTGAAGCGGCTGGACTTCTGCTGGGTGATTATCTCTGGGGCCTGGGCCATCGTAAGGCAGTCCTGCTGGCACCGGGCACGACACCTCGTCTGACACGGGAGCGCCTCGCCGGTCTGCAATCCGCCTGGACAGCTCAGGGAGGCAGCACTGATCAAATCACTCATTTTGCTTATGATACACTGAAAACATTGGAAGAGCGTGACCAGATAGGACGCGCGATCTCAAGCCTATTCAGCCCGGAAACGCCGCTCCGTTCCCGGCCAACAGCACTGATCTGCCACGATGAAAACTGCGCGGCTGTGGCAGCGCAGACTCTGGCTGGAATGGGCCTGTCCGTTCCTTCCGCTGTTTCGCTGGCTGGATTCGGAGATACCCCGCGTCTGGCGGAAGCGCTGACTCCGCCGCTGACAGTCATTCGTCAGCCGGTTCCACAGATGGCTCAGTCGGCAGTTTCAGCCTTGTACCGCCTGCACGAAACCGCCGCTAATCGTCCCGCAGTCGTTTCGTCTGAGCCGGACATCTGCCTTCCCGGCAAGCTGGTCCAGCGTGCTTCGTGTGCCCCACCGGCTTCCGCGTGAAAGACATTTCTGTGCCTGAAAGTTCTGAGCGCCATCCCCATATTCTCTCTCGGGAACACACCTTGCTTGTTGTCATAGACATGCAGGAGCCATTCTTAAATGTCATGCACGAGCGTGAGCGTCTGACCCAAAACGTCCGCCTGCTCATCCAATCCGCTATCGTTTTAGGTATCCCGGTGCTGACAACTCTGCAATATGCCGAGCGCATGGGCGGCCTTGTCCCGGAGATCGCTGAGCTTCTGCCCGATCCTGGTTTGATTCCCCTCGATAAACTCTGTTTCTCCTGTGCCGGCAGTCCGGAATTTCAAAACGCACTTATCCAATCAAGAAAATCCCAAGTTCTGCTGTGCGGCGTCGAGACCCATATCTGCGTCTCTCAGACCGCTCTTGACCTCGTTCACGCTGGCTATCAAGTCCATGTCGCTGCCGATGCTGTTTCTTCCCGAACACTTGAAAAGCATAAGCTCGGCATGGAACGAATGCGGGACAGTGCGGTTCTCCCCTGCGCCGCTGAGGCTGCTGTCTACGAGTTGCTGCGTATATCCGGCACAAACGAGTTCAAAGCCATCCTCCAACTCGTCAAGTAATTTTACGGGAAACCCTCTCCAGTTCACACCTTCAGACGCCGATAATCTTATCAGATAGTCGAAAGTTCGCAAGGGAATGAGGACTGACCGTGCCGACATTAATCGAAACAAAACTTAAACAGGAACGCCTGCTGAGGATCATTGAAGATGAGCTTCAGGACCTCCCACCGCTGCCTGCGGTCATCATGCGCGTTATGCAGACTGTCAACGATCCCACGACTTCGGCAGCGGACCTCAACCGACTCATTTCGGCGGATCAAGCCCTGGCATCAAAAGTCCTGCGCCTGGTCAATTCCTCCTATTATGGGTTTCCGCGCAAGATCGCGACCATCACTAACGCTGTTGTCATTTTAGGCTTCAACACCGTTCGCAATCTGACCACTTCCCTCGGCGTCTTCAAGGCATTTGACTCTCATGGTCAGAAAACGGCATTAGACCGCGATGCTTTCTGGGCGCATTCACTGGCAACGGCGGTTGCCGCTGGTGTGATTGCCCGGCGCAAGGGAATCGGATCAAAAGCAGTGGAAGAAGTCTTCATTGGCGGACTGCTGCATGATGTCGGCAAGCTGTTTTTAGATCAGTATTTCCCGGACCAATACGCGATTGCAATCAAGCTGGCCGCTGCGGCGCACATCTCGATCTGGGAAGCGGAGAAAACTGCATTGGGGATTGGGCACGCGCTAGTCGGCAAGCGGATCGCCGAAAAGTGGAACCTGCCGACTTCGCTGACTTCCATGATTACGCTGCATCATCAGCCGGCCTTCGCAAAAGAATTTTTCGAGATCACGGCGACGATTCAGGCTGCCGACCATGTTGTCCGCAAGCTTGGCATTGGTAGCGGCGGCGATGATAAAATCATGCCGTTAGCCCCGGAGGTAGAAAAGTGGCTTGCCTTCAGTCCGGTGGTTTGGGAAGCGATAGAAACAGATACCTGCCGCAAGTTCGACGAATCGAAAGATTTCCTGAAGGTACTGTAGCTAAAATAATACCATGTCCTGAAGGACACGGTTTCTACTATTGGCTGCCCATAAAAATATCGCTATGATGTATTGGGTTGTTCTGTAACTCTAGCCAAAGCCTTTGATTCGCCTCCACTTCGTCAACAAATGGAGTTGGTTCTGAAGTCTCATCGACATCCGCGCTGATACTCATTTTGAACTGATTCAGTTCTGGAACATCTGCAAAACTGAAGCTCGCCCGCACCATCATATCTTCCCAGCTTTCTTCTACGTCAAGATAAAAAAAGCGAAGAAAACTAACCTCGAAAAAGTCTCCCGCACCCCAATTGACATGACCACACTCAAACAACAGTCCACCATGCGTGTGTTCAAATTTAGTGTGAGCGAATGCTTTGAATGCCAGCCAGGGTTGAAATAGGTCAGGTGTATCTCGATTCGTGCCCGCTTTTGTGAGCAGAGTGACAAACTGCTCTTCAATTGACTTCTTTATCGCTTCTTGTTCCATGTTTTCCCTGCATCTTACAATGATCCCCATCCGCGCTTGGCAGTAACTCCTGAAGCGAAAAACGCCTCAATCTGCTCGGCATCGCCATCAGCAATGGCTGCTTCCAGCGTGTCCAACTCTCCCCGAAACGCTTTCAATGCCTGAAGTAATGCGTCTCGGTTAGAGAGACAAACATCGCGCCATATCTCCGGGGAACTCGCGGCCACGCGGGTTCCATCGGCAAAGCTGCCGGCGGTGAGATGCTGGGTCTGCGGATAACGGTTTTGCGTTTGGAAAGCTTGACGCATCAGCGAGGTTGCCAAAACATGCGGGAGATGGCTGGTGACTGCCAGCATGGAGTCATGTGAGTCAGGAGAAAGGATTAAGGTCGTCGCGCCGACCGATTGCGCCAATCTTTGGATAGTCAGCACAGCTTGAGGATCAGTGGCATCGATCGGAGTGATGGCCCAGGTTGCTTCTTCAAACAGCAATGGGTTGGCCGCTTCCACGCCCGACTGCTCCGTGCCCGCCATGGGGTGACTCCCGACGAAGAATGGTGTGCTGCCCGCCTGCCGCACGATAGCCGCCTTCGTGCTGCCAACATCTGTCACGACTGCGCCGGATTTTGCCGCTGCAAGTATCTCCGGCAGAATCTCCAAGATATGCCCGACCGGCGTAGAGAGTACAATGACATCGGCTTCCGACACACCTTCTTCAAGGCGAGTTGTCCCGTAATCAATCGCTCTAAATGCGACAGCAGTTTTTAGATCACTCTCGCTGCGTTCGACTCCAATGATCCGATGTGCCAGCCGCCGAGACTTCAGCGCCATGCCAAGTGAGCCGCCGATCAGACCGACGCCGATAATGGCGACTGTTCCAAAATGGCCCGGAAAGTCTGCGTCATCTGTCATAGTCACTCGTCCTCAAACTCAATCAATGCATAGATGTCGCTCAGTGCCAATGCTACACCGACCGAAGAAAGCAGTACAGCGCTTTCCAGGCCATTGACTTCATAGAACTCCCAATGGTCTTCCCGCCGGGTATAAAGCATGGCTCGCGCCTTGTCTGGCTCCACCATCAGATAGTCCTGAAGCGATTCGATAGTTTGATAATGCTGAAATTTCTCTCGCTGATCATAATCTCGTGTCGAAGGAGACAAAACTTCCACGAGAAGCAATGGATTGATAATGACATCAGTTCTGCCGCCATGATAAATGCGTGGCCCACAGACGACCGACACGTCTGGGAACGTATTGACGTCATCGCCAGTGTGAACTTTGATCCCTTCGACATACACACGGCATCCCCTCGGTAGGAGCGCAGTTCTCAGAGTCGCGCCGATGTTGGTTGCAATCGTCCCATGATCGTCGGACCCGCTCGCCATCAATCGGATTTTTCCGTTGTCATACTCCCATCGCCCAAACGACATGCGTTCAAACTCGAAGTATTCTGCTTCCGTATAATTTTCTTTTTCGATGTATTGCTGTGCGAGAGCCATAATCATTCGTCCTCAGCTTTTTCCGCCTCTTCCCCATGCTCGACAATGTCACCGTCCTGGAAGAGAATCTTCTGCATGGCGATTCGCCATTTCGGCTTCTGCCGCAGCAAGAACTCTAAATCCATGCCGAAATGCTTGAACTCTTCCTGCTGTGCGTTGACCATAATGGCTTGGGCGTCTTTGTTCATTTCAACCGAAATCCGCTGTTCGTACCAGTTGATGGCTTCGGCTTCTTCCGTGAGAGAGGCAATCATTCGAGCAAATGTCCGCGTTTCCTGCGAAAGCTCGTCCGGTGGTTCGTGATACTGATCAAATGCCATATTATAGTTTCCTTTGTTTCTTTCCTAAGAGACTGTATAGAAACGGTTCAGAACTCCTCCGCCTCCAACAAGGGGGCAGCAAGAAGCAGCTTTCTGGCGTCCGGTTCCCCCATTATTGGGGGCTAGGAGGTCTGGTCTTGGCTTTCTATACAGTCTCTAAGCAGTACTACTTCTTTGCAGCGCAGCCTATAAATAAAGGCCGCAGAGAAGCACTTCTTGAAATGCTCATTCTCTGCGGCCTTATCTTTCTCCTGCCTGCTGTCCGTTTAGTTTACAACTCTTCGATACTTACCAGGCCATTTTCGCGGAATTGAACCCGCAGTTCCTGGTCATCCATGAGGGCCGTGCCGAGCAAAGGGCGTCGTCCGGTCGCAATGACACGAACTTTTCGCTCCTGCCCATGCCACGAGATCGTCACTCCGTAAACATCGAGAAGGACGTCGCTTCCATCCGCAAGCCCAGCTCTCTCGGAGTAGAGAAAGGGCAACTTCATGGCCGAGACAGCGGCTTGAGGCAGTGTCAGATATTCCGTAAAGCCAGTGTCTATCACAAATTCTATTGTGACGTTAGGCTGAGCGGGAAGTCGAAATGTGACCGGCAAAGTGGCCCGACCGCGATTCCCAATGCCTGAGATCATTCGGGAAGGCGCTCCATCGATCCTGAAAAAGCGGCGGCGACGTCGTAGCCTATGCGTAACGCAAACAACTTCACGCCAGGATGGCGGCTTTGGAGGCGGTGAACTGCTTCCAAGCTGGATTCATCATCGACCTCGTAGTCGCCGCTGTCCAAATCCAGCAGGATCAGCTTGCCGATGTTTTCTGGTGTTTCGATCTGCGAACGCAGCCGGTAATAGATCTCCCAGGCATGGTCGGTCAAGCTTTGTGTAACAGCGGCTTCAAGAACGGCCATAGGATACTCCTTAGATGTGACGGCCTACGGCATTCGCGATAGGAGCGATGTCATGCATGAGCTTGACGAATGCTTCGGGCAGGAGGGACTGAGCACCGTCTTTGAGCGCTTTTTCGGGGTTCGGATGGACTTCGATGATAATGCCGTCGGCCCCGGCGGCAATCGCGCCGCGCGTGACGGCGTTGACCAGGCTGGCCCGGCCTGTGGCGTGGGACGGGTCGGCGATCACGGGCAGGTGAGACAGTTCTTTCGCGGCAGCGATGGCATTGATGTCGAACGTGTTGCGTGTGTATGTCTCGAAAGTGCGAATACCACGTTCGCAGAGCATGACATTTTTATTGCCCTTGCTGGCAATATACTCTGCGGCCTGCAGCCACTCTTCGATAGTCGCGGCCATGCCGCGCTTGAGCATGACAGGGACCTGAGTCTTACCGATCTCAGTCAGCAGCGGGAAGTTCGCCATATTGCGGGTACCGATCTGGAGGATATCGGCGTACTGGCAGACCAATTCGACGTCTCGGACATCCAGCACTTCGGTGATGATGGGCATTCCGAGTTCTTCGCGGGCTGCCGCCAGCATCTTGAGGGCCGGTTCACCGTGGCCGTGGAACGAATAGGGTGACGTGCTGGGCTTGTAAGCGCCGCCCCGAAGGATATGCGCTCCGGCGGCTTTGACGGCGCGGGCGGATTCCATAAGCTGCGGCTCGGTCTCGACCGTGCAGGGACCGGCCATGACAACCACAAAATCAGGCTCACCGATTTTGATGCCGCGCACGTTGATAATAGTCGGTTCCGGGTGAAACTGCTTGCCGACGACTTTGTACGGCTTGGAAACGGAAACGACTTTGTCGACATAGGGCAGCGCTTCGAACTGCTGCATCACTTCGGCTTTGCCTGCCGCATCGGCGGGGACACCGACTGCACCAACAATAGTCGTTTCGACGCCTTCGGAGAGATGAACCCCGTAGCCGCGTTCCTCCAGCATCTGTGTCACGTGCTTCAAGTTCTCCTTCGTCGCCTGTGACGAGAGTATAATGATCATGGCCTGCTCCTCGAACTGTCTCTCACGAATTTGCGAATTTGCATTTTAAAAGAGTGCTTTTCAGTTTACCTTGCGCCCGTCTGTTTGTCAATGAGTAAAACGGCTGCTTGCTTGACGCTAGAAATGCCGACGCTGTCGTGTAAACTGCTAAATCTGTGTGTTCGCTCATTACTCATGGCGTCTGCCGTATCGTTCTTGACACGGTTTTGGTTTACCTGTAAAATAAGTCTATGGCAAAATTGAGCCGCAAAAGAGGCGAGACAGAACGGTCTTCGATCACGACAAAACCGTCTTTGATGCGGCCCTTGAAGCCGCGTCGGATTCCATCTTTAGCAGTACTGAATGGCCGCGAGATTGTCTTTCGCCATCCGTGGGGTAGCCGTCTTGCCGGATTTATTTTGGCGGCAGTTCTTCTATGGCCCGTGGCCCTGAGCGTCACGGCAGTGCTTGCAGGCAAGCCGTATGGCGCTTACGCTGTGTTCGTGGTTCCAGGTTTCGGCTTTTTCGTGCTGTACCTGCTCTCTGCGCTTGGGCCCAACGAGATGCGCTTTGATCTGGAAAAGGGAACCTATCGGCTGAGGCGCTTTAAGCCGTGGCCGGGACGGTATGCGGCGACCTGGGGAATGGGAATTCCGCTTTGGGAACAGCACACGGAAGGACCCGTCAGCGACATACTCCGGCTGCGGGTTCAGGAAGTCTATTGGAAGCAGAACCATAGCTTTTGCATCCATGTTGTTTGGAGAGATCCCCGCCGGACGCCCGCTTTTCTGACAGTCTTGCGTTCGCGGGCAGATGCAGAAGCTCTGATGATGCAGGTTGCCGAAGCGGCGGGCGTTCTCGCTTTTCCAGGACTAGAGCCTGCGGTTCATGGCGGGTGACTGTATGCGAGGCGATTGACCGTAAAGGCGAACCGTGTTTTATAAGCATTGAGACTGCATTCCAATGCAAACCACTTGTCAAATGTCTCGTTTCGTGCTATAATGTCGGCTAAGGCCGAACATCTGTTGCCGAACACTTGTTTTTCGTTTGGCCGCAGATGTGCCGTATCGGGAGAAACAGCACCATGTCAAAGCCTATATCCAACTTTAAGCCGATTTCCAATCGTCAAAAACAAATCTTAAGCTATATCCAGCAGCATATGGACGTACACGGCTACCCGCCAACTGTCCGCGAGATCGGGACTGCTGTTAGCTTGTCGTCGTCGTCGACTGTCCACGCGCATCTGAAGACGCTTCAGGAGCAGGGACATATCGAGCGCGATGCCGTGCTGACCCGGGCCATCAAGCTGACGCCGAACAGCTCCGGCGAGGGCAGGCCGATGAGCAAATCGGTCATACAGGTGCCGATTATTGGCACAGTCGCCGCCGGCAAGCCGCGCCTGGCTGTGGAAGATGTCGAAGACGTCTTTCCATTGCCGTCTGATTTTATCTCCGGGGATGGCTTTATTCTGGAAGTGCGCGGGGACAGCATGATCGACGACGGCATTCACGATGGCGATTATGTCGTCGTCCGCCGTCAGCAGACTGCCGACAACGGTGAGACAGTTGTCGCGATGATCGAGAGCGAGGCGACTGTCAAGCGTTTCTACAAAGAAAAGCAGCGCATCCGCTTGCAACCTGCCAATAAGCGCATGAAGCCCATGTACTTCGACGATGTCCAGATCGCCGGTAAAGTCGTTGGCCTTGTCCGCAAGATGGCTTAAACCGCTCACTGAGAACTTATCCTATGCCCCATATTGAAAACAGTGTTCTCATCAATGCACCAGTTGAAACCGTGTTCGCGCTGGCACGAGATCAGGAATCGTTTCCGCAATTCATGCCGGACGTCGAAAGCCTGGAAATTGTGGAACGCAGCGACGACGGCAGTCGGACTGTATCGGACTGGGTGGCTGTGGCCTCCGACTTCAAGCTGAAAGTGCGCTGGACGGAAGAAGATCTCTGGGACAGCGTTGCCCATACCTGCCGGTTTCAGCAGCTCAAAGGCGATTATACCGCGTATGGGGGAGTGTGGGCGTTCACGGCTGAGAGTGCGGACGTCACGCGGTTCCAGTCAGAGATCGATTATGAACTGGAAATTCCGCTGATCGGCGCTCTCTTGAAAGCAGTTGTCGCCCGGCTGATGCGTGATAACACGCAGAAAATACTCGAAGCGATCAAAAGCCGGGCCGAGCCGCAAGCGTCGAATTTGATATAGAAGCGACAACGGAATTGTCGCCGGTGATCTTTGCACCGACATAATAGTGCGTCAATATCTCTTTGTACGTCTTCCGGTAGGGCAGCCCGGCCATCGCGACCGCGCCGTCCTGAGACATGCCCATCCCATGCCCCCAACCTTTGCCGGCAAACTGATAGCTGCCATTAGGCAGCCGTGTCATGATGACGCGCGTACTTCGCAGAACGTCATACCCTAAGATTTGCCGAATCTGTGGCCCTGTCACCGTTTTGAGCGTGCCATCAGTTCCGGCCACTGTTGCGGTCGTGATTCGGCCCGATGCATCTAAGCCATCGATTGTCAGAGACATAAATCGATTGACATGGGTACGCGGGTCTTTCGCCACGGCGGCAGCGATCTGCGCCGAGGTAAAAGCCTGTGTCCAGGTGTGGTAACGGCCATTTGCGGCGTAGTCGGCATCCGCAGCATCGCAGTCTTTGACTGCCTGTAAATAGGGGCAGTCGCCGCTCAGATCGCAGGCCGTGACTCCGCCGCTGTCCGTTGAAAAGATCGCGTCGATCAATTGGCCGCCATAGGTCAGTACCTGAGTGCGTGTCGCATCCACAGCGGCGTTGGAAAGCGCTGTTTCCCCATCCATTCCAAAATAGCCTTCGCAGTGCGTCGTATCGTCCAGATCAAACCCGTCAGCCGCGCATTTGCCGCGGTTTTTCAGAGCATAAGTCCGTGCCGCGACTGCCTGCGCCTTCATGGCTTCCATAGGGACATTTGCGCCGATTTCGGCAGGAATGACGCCGTAAAGATAAGGCTCCAGCGCGACTGTGTTGATTACCCGCAAGGTTGTATCAGCTTCCTTGCGAATTGTTAGGAAGCCTCGATACTGATGCCAGGGAATGCCTTTTGAGCCTAGGGGTCGACTGTCCATGCGGGCGATCTTTAGAAATCCACCCTGTCCGGCAGTGACAGACAGTGCCGCAGCCCCACTATCAGGGATCGGCGTGTCCTTCAAATCGTCCGCGCGTGCCAATAGTATACTAGTGGGAGACACTCGCATTTTGTAGAGAGTGCCTGCTGCGCCATGAGCAATCGGATGATTGCTTAAAGTGTCGCTGAGAGTAAAGGGACGGTCGCACGAGACCAGAAGTGTGGTGGAATGACGATACAAATGGTCCAGCCCGATCCGAAGAGGGGGTGAAGAAGGTGGGGCTGCATGAGAAAATATTGGAATAGCCTGCATCGGAATTGCAAGCAGCAGAGCTGGAATGAGGGCAGAACGCATTTTTCCTCCGAGGAGATGGTTACGTGTAATCCATAAAAAGCGAGGGCCAGGGCCCTCGCTTTGCTTGTAATATCGGGGTGACAGGACTTGAACCTGCGGCCTCTCAGTCCCGAACCGAGCACTCTACCAAACTGAGCTACACCCCGCTGCCGGACAAGCGTCTGAAGCAATTTATGATAGCCGATTCGGACCTCTTCTGTCAAGGCTTTTGGAAGGAGACCTGCATAATTCTGTCCCATTTGCCGACAATCCAAGCGACAAAGGTAACAACGCTATGCAGATTTCTCCGTTCTTCTTGATTTTGATTTCAGTCGCCGGGACACTCGGAATTGGGCAGGCCCTTCTGCCGACAGCTCACGCTCAGCCCGTAAACGCAGCACCGGCATTGCCTGCCCAGTACCAGGTTCTGGTTCAGAGCCTGCACACGAAGCGCACTTCCGGGGGGCTGGAGATCACCGGGCAGCTTATTAACACCGGCTCTGGAACATTGACCTACACGTCGATCGTGACTGTCTTCACCGATGCTTCCGGTGCGGAGCTGTCACGCGGCACCGGATACCTCGCTGCGGGACCAATCCTACCGGGGCAGGCCACCGAGTTTCGCGGCTGTGGCCCGGAAACGCCCCGTTTTACCGGTGTTTTTCTGCTGCTGCATGAGTCGGGGCATTCTGTCATCGTGAAATGTGCGCCTTTAGCGAAGCCGGCTCTCCGAGCCGGACAGATGCCCAATGACCGTTTGGTAGTCAAACTCGGCTTGAAACAGCGCCCGGTCGCCCCAGCCGTAACCGGCTTTCAGGATATCCGCATGGCGGTACAGTGAGATTGGGAATGCGACACGCTTGGTGTTGAAAAGCTCCCCTAAACCCTGATAACAGCGCGGGACATCGTCGGGAGTAATCGCCCTTAGACACGCCTTGAACTTGGGATTTCCATCGTCATCGAAATCCAGCCAGACCATCCAGCCTTCGTACTGCTCCTCAATATCCGGGTACTGTGGGTCGATGGTCTCCGGGTAATCCGGTTCATTGCGCTCGAGCACGACATGGATCAGACCGAGATAACCACCGATCTCCGGACAGTCGATATAATTGCTTCCCAAACCGACCCGCACGACTCGCTCCCAGACATCGAGGCCGATTGCATGCGGCAGATCATCGATAAACCCGCGCAGGCCGTAACCACCGAGGCTGGTCGGATCGGCACTCTCGAAGTAGGGCAACAGTTTGGTTTCGCTCATGGAGCGTGCCCCAATCAGTGTTCTGCCGGGAATGGGCGAGGGCAGGCGCACGGAGTTTTTATACGACTCCACATGCAGCTCTTCGGTGACATTTCCAATAATCCCTTTGACCCAGATATTCTCGCCAATCTCCGTGAGAAACAGATCTTCCAGGCCGCCGGTCTTTTCCGCACCGAACTCAATTCCGCCGAAGAGATGCTGAAGCTCTAGTTGGCCGGGACGCTCCTGCGGGTCCAGGTAGCCGCCATAAACACCGACATCATGGATAAACAGGCCGCTCGGCAGCATGACCTTGCCCCGGTAACCTTGACCTGTGGCAAAGTACCCGGGGCGTCCGTCAGGAAGCGTTGCCGGGGCAAGACGGACATCCTCTATAATAACCCCTTCCGGGTTGGCATCGTACCAGAGATTCCCGGTTCGCGGCGGGCAGTGGGGGACAGGCGTGCGCGGACCCCGCAGCCGGGTAAATGGAAACCGCCGGGCCATATCATAGATATTGTGCATTCCCTGCATGGCTTCTTCCGGCAGGTAGAACAAAATATTTGTTGAGTACAGCTCGCGCGTCACCGGATCTTTAAGCCGGGACAGCCGCACCGTCACTCCATAAGTGATTTGGCCTGACTCGGAATCAGCCCAGGATTGGATCGGTCCGTTGAACGCGGCTTCCCAGGCCCGGCCCTCTTTCCGCGCTTCGACCCCAAACTCGCGGACCGTATGCGGCAGTACGGTCAGATCAATCAATAAAGGTTTCGGCAAATCTAAAAGTACAGAATTGTTCAAGCTGCGAACCTTCTCTTGTTAGTTTTTTGAGTCTTCCAGTGAATGACTCGTTCTGAGGACGACTGTATCTCCCCAAATAGTTCCGGGTGAATAAGCGCAGCCATGATTTCCAGACTGTCTACCAGCCGAGGGCCGGGGCGGCTGAAATAATCGGAGCCGTTTACCAGGTAAACGCGTTTGTTCCGGACTGCCGGAAGTTCTAAGTAACCAGGCTGTGCCTCGAAAGCCGCCATATCCTGCGCTGTTCGGGCAATGCCGAAGCCGCACTGGGCGATCACCAGCACTTCTGGGGCGAACTCTTTCACGCTCTCCCAGGAGATCTGTGTCGATGGCGCATGCATCTTCCCAAGCCCGTCAAAGCCGCCTGCGATCTCCACCAATTCCGGGCCCCAATGGCCGCTGCAGAAGAAAGGGTCAAGCCATTCCAGAAGAACGGTCCGAGGCCGGGTCGTCGCTTGTAGCGCCCGCTCCCGCACCGCATCAAGCCTCAGCCGCAGGTGGGAGATCAAGCAAGCCGCTTCTGCTTCACGCCCGGTGACGAGACCAACTTGTGCGATTGTCCCAAAGACCGCTTCCATCGAAGTAGGCTCCAGGTTGACCACGCGAGGCGGCGGGTTCAGCGACTGCACTGCGGCCAGGACATCGTCATAGGAAACGGCGCAGACATCGCAAAGCTGCTGAGTTAAAATCACATCCGGCTGGATTTCTGCCAGAAGCGCTTGGTTTATCGTATACAGAGAGTGTGAACCGCCGATTTGTTCCCGGACTGCCGCATCGATTTCGCCGCTGCTCAACCCCATCGGCAAAATGCTTTGCGTGATGATTGGCTTCTGCTTCACTTCCGGCGGATAATCGCATTCATGCGTGACAGCGGCTAAAGAGCCACCCAAGCCAAGCGCATAAACAATTTCCGTTGCGCTTGGCAGAAGCGATACGATTTGCATAGTATTGTTTACCATACTTTAGCCGCCAAAAGAGCAAGGGCAGACACTCTATTGTTTTGTGTGACAAGAAATGCGAAAGAACTGCAAAAAAGGGACTGCCGGAATACCGGCAGTCCCTTAAAATTCGTGCAGTGCTATTTGATCTATACAGCGCTTTTTCGTCGGCGCTGGGCAGTCACCACTCCTAAGCCGAGCATGACAAGCAATCCGAACGAAACTAGGCTTGAAGCTTCCGGGACTGCCGCCGGAGCATCGCTGACACGCGAGACACCGTCAATCGTGCCATACCCTGTAAACCGGACATATTGGATTCCGGTCGCGGCAAATGCAGTTCCTGCAAGCGAAAACGCAGTTCCACCGGCGGATCCATCGTAAAGAGTGTTCGCGGCATAAGCTGCTGACTGACCTGCGAAATCCGCTGCGGTCAGCACCGGGTCGACGGGTTTGGAAAAGTCTTGCAAACTGCTGTCATCCCAGCCGCTTGGGTTCTGTGTGGAGATTCCGACCCATTTATAAGGGTTTTCTGGAAACAAGATGCTGTCGGCAGGTGTCAAGGTCGTAAAGTTGATGCCGTCACTGCTGACACTCACTGTCGGCAGGGTGCCGGCTGTGCTGCCGTCGGTGAGGTGAACCTGCGTCATATCCGTGTCGACATCCGCATATTGATCTGCCTTAAAAAATTCGTTGCTGTAAACAATGAAATCGTCACCATACCAGTGGCTGCTACTATGCGTGATCGGGGCCTGGTCAAACTTGACCGTCAAACTGCCCAGCCCGGTGCTGCCGAGAGAGACCAGAAGATTGTTACCCTGCGGGTCAGTGCCGTAGGCCGAGACGACAAGGGAATCGTGGTAAATGTCTCCGTAGCCGTCGTTAGCAATCGTCGTCGGCTGGCCGAGAGCCGCAGTCGGATCGGTGTAGGAAGGGTCAGTATTAAGGTTCGAGAAGCTGACCACGCTTGATGCGAAACTCTGGCTGTGCGCGGCGGCTGAGCCCATGACCAAAAGCGCCACTGTCAAGAGTCCGATTGACGGACGCGATAAAGAGAGTAATGTCATCATGTTTTCCTTTTCGACGTGAAATTGTTTCGTGAGATGTTTGGTCTAATGCAGCTTATAAATAGCGCATGGTTGCATGCCGGGGCCGTAAGCGGAGTCATCGAGGGAAAGCTCCCCCCATTGTAGATTTGAGGCGACATAGGGGGCGGTGTCATGCACGGATTTGACATGACCGTCTGCGTAGCAAACGTTGGCAGTCAGGTTATGCCTAAAATCGGTGTTCCCTGAGTTTGCGTAACCCATTGCCTCACTAGGAGCTCGCAGGAAATTGTCCGAAGAGGCTGGACCGTACCCGGCGTCCGAAAAGACTGCTGTCCCTGCGGGGAGCACGATTTGAGCCAGCGTACACGCGGGGTAATCGCCGAGCCCATTGGCATGACCGAAGTAATCGCCGCCGATGTATGTTGCGTTGTAGCCGTAGCCATTGTAAGGCCGTGTACTGGGGGTGGGTTTGAAGGGATTGTCCGGGCAGCCGTGGATTGCGCCGTCTCGGGTGTAGACACCGAGAAATCCGGTCGACCAGACTTTTGTCGTATGGTCCTGACGGAAATCCCAGGCGCTGTCCGCGCTGTCGGCATTGTAGGAGGGACAGGCTTTTTCGTCATAGTCGTTCGCGTACATCAGCCAGGCAAGGCCTAGCTGCTTCAGATTACTGGTGCAGACAGTACGCCGGGCGTTTTCGCGGACACGAGAAAAAACGGGAAAAAGGATTGCCGCAAGGATCGAAACGATCGCGATGACGACAAGAAGCTCGATCAGCGTGAACGCCGATAAAGCGGGGACGCGCCGGAGTAGGGGCACGCCGTGGGGTGGACAAGGCACAGACAGTTTCCTTCCGCCTGTCGCGCGCAGGCTGGAAATCCGAAAGACGGCTGTCTTTCGGTCACCTTGGGCTGGTAGTCTGGCTGAACGGTTTTTCAAGAGAACTTGAAGAAAACCGTTGTCACAGTTGCGGGACAGCGCCGGAATTGTCTTGCTTTAAGTAAAGCAAAACGCACCGGACTTCCCCATTTAAGCGTCGCGTTGACCGCGAAGCACCCAGGATGTTGACACGATGAAGTTGTTGAGGGGTGAGTATAGCCGAAAAAAGTGCAGGAGTCAAGACGCCGCCGACTCGCCGGCAACCCAGCCTGTGCTCCAGGCCGCCTGCAAATTGTAGCCGCCGACGGGGCCGGCAATGTCCAGCACTTCGCCGCAGAGCAGCAGTCCGCCGATGAGCTTGGAGCGCATTGTCTGCGGGTCCACTTCGCCAAGCGCGACCCCGCCCGCGACCACCTCGCCGCGCTCCAATGGGACATGCCGGACCATGCCGAGAGGCCAGCCTTTAAGGGTCGTCACCAGCTTGTTTAGTGACTTGGCCTTCAAGTAAGCTCCCCGCGTATCGCTGGGAATGCCCGCTGCCGACAGCAGCGGCTCCAGCAGGCGCGATGGGACAAAAGGCGCGGCCATCGACGCTACTGTCTTGCGCGGGTTGTCCAGCGTCTGCCGCCGCAGATCGGCCTGAAGCTCTTCCCAGGTCTGACCCGGTGCAAGGTCTGCTTCAAGCGCCGTCGGCGCAGGCTCTCGCTCTGCTACTTCGCGCGAGACTCCCAGCGCAGTCGGCCCGGAGACTCCTTTGTGGGTGAACAGCAGGTCCCCCGGCCAGTGAGCAAACTCTTTGCCGCCAGGTCCAGACCGCGCCCGCAAAACGGTATCCCGCAGAGCGACCCCCGACCAGTCTGCCTCGGCATCCGCCAGATACATCGGAGCCAATGCGGCTTTCAGCGGAACCAGCGTATGTCCCAGCGCCGCCAGCCACCGCCAGCCGTCACCCGTTGTGCCCGTCGCCGGATACGACGATCCACCCGTCGAGACAATCACCTGCGACGCTGCCAGCCTCTCACCGCCGATTTCGACACCTGTCATGCGTCCGTCTGCTGCTGTCAGCCCTGTCACCGAGGTTCCATAGCGGATAGTAACTCCCACTTCCTCCACATACCGTGTCAGCAGTGCCACGACATCTTTGGCGTTCGCAGGCTCGACCGGAAAGATGCGCCCGTCAGGCCGGACATACGTTTCCATGCCGCGTGCGTGCAGAATGTCCAGAAAGTCTTGGTTAGTGGACTTGTAAAAACAGGGCTTCAGGAACCGGGCTTCATTAGGCCGGAACTGCGCCCAAATCTCTTCCATTGGTCCGTCGTGGGTGAGGTTGCACTTGCCGCCGCCGGAGATCAAAATCTTCATCCCCAGCCGGTCATTCTTTTCCAGCAGTGTGACACGAGCGCCGCACTCCGCCGCCCGCCGCGCCGCCAGCATTCCCGCCGCGCCGCCGCCGATCACAATAACATCAGAAGCCATAACTACCATTTTTCATAAGCGTGCTTGTCTAAGTGAATATCTACTGCATGAAATGAAGCGTTGAAGCTGGCAAAAGGCATAACTTTGAAGCTATCCAAAGGCAAAGTAACAGGGATATTGAACCCAGGGTTGTTTTCATTCGCAATATCTATGCCATTCTCCGCCATGACCTTTGGCGAGGCATTCACCATCCACCCACGCACATAAACTTTGCCATCGTGTTTGACCAAGCGCCACACCGCTGGGCTATTGGGGGAGTAATCCTGAAGCGTACTGCTCTGATTGTCAAAAGCGCAGCGAACCGGCTGGTTATCTCCAACTTCTGTCAGCATCAAAATCTTGCCGGATGCATCACCCACCGTCAGGCTCGGATCTGCTGTTATTGGGATCGGCGTCATACTAGAAGCTTGCTGTCTCATGTCACTACCGTCATGTAACCGCAATATGCTTATTGTCGAGCCAAAAATGATACCCGCAAGACCAAGTGACGTCACAATTTTTCTCGCAGTCGAGGCACGCTTTTTCTCCGGCTTCGTATGCTGCCGACCCGCCTGCACTTCTGCCAGCAGCTCATCCGGGGTTGCATCCAATCCAAGCTGCTGCACGACTTCGCCAATGGCAACTGTGCCTTCCAGATTGCGCTGGCTTGCATCTTTCCGTGCTTCAATCCGCGTGATTGCCGCCGCAAGCTCTTCTGGCGTGACTCGTACTTTGGCAGCCGATTGAGACTGGGCTTGTAGAGTGTCTTCGTGTTTTAGCATACGATTAATTCTCAGCGTAAATTTCAGACCATGCGTTGAAACGCACGGCTATACAGTGCAGACGCCTGGAAGCGCCGCTTTTGCACCGGCACACCTGGAAGGCGTGGGACTGGAAACAGATTGCTATTCTCTTAACCCCGCGAAGCGGCGTTTTGCGGCGTCCGCG
Organism: Janthinobacterium lividum; assembly: GCA_050954545.1. Classification (GTDB taxonomy): domain Bacteria; phylum Armatimonadota; class Armatimonadia; order Armatimonadales; family Capsulimonadaceae; genus JANXMY01. The sequence continues at coordinate 54,104 of JBPBQB010000290.1, forward strand.
CCGTGCAGCCGTGCGTTTCAACGCACGGTCTAATTAGGCCGCCATATCAATTCCCAGGAGTGAGCGTCGTCAGCGGGTCGGGCTGGAAGTTGGGGACAGTCAATTCAGAGTAGTCCTCATCGCTGCCGGACTTCTGCAAAGGCATCTTGTCAACGCGTAGAGTGATATTTGAGGTCTTTTGACCATCTAATCCCCCTGAGTCGTCGTCATTGTAGACATCGAGTGCTCTGCCTTGTATCTGCGTAAGCGTGTCTGTTTCAGCGATATAACCGCGCAAATAGACATGACCACCCATTTTTACCAGTGTCCAGCGATTGCCGGAGGGGTTCTCACTGATGGAGATTTGCGTGAGAAGCTCACCTTTGGACACCTGGGCCAGCGCTGAATCGTCTGCATAAACTTCCGTGCCATCAGGGATCTGGGCTAGAGGTCTCAGGACTGGAGCCGCTGTGGGGGGATGATGATGTCCAAAATGCGGCATAAGATTATTGTGGAACAATATCCATACAAGTAAAAAAGGCGCAAACACACTGATCCATCTGCGGCGATTTCTGGTACGTGGGGGAGCTGGAAATACTTGCTGAACCGCCTGCGGCTGAGGCAAAGTCGGCTGCCGTTCAGCGCGAACAAGTGCCTCAGCCGCTTTGGCCCGATGCGACTGCACTTCAGTCCAGATTTCGTCTGTGGTCGAATCTAAATGCAGCTCAGAGACAGCCTGGTCCAGCGGGATCGTCCTGGCAAGGCGATTGGCTTCTGCCTGCCGGCGGGCTTCAATCGCGGCCAGAGCGGCGGTCAGCTCTTCCGGCGTCACACGCGCCTGACTGACGGAAACTTGAGGCTCTGGAACGGTGTCTTGATTTTTTAGCATGGTGTTGGCTCCACAGATGCATACCGCTTTAGACCTCGGCGATGTTCGCGGGTGCGGGAAGAGTTTCCTGCGCGTGACGGGTGAACAGCAGCCGCCGAATGCGTCTGCCCGTCACTTCCGCGACGGCGACATCGAAGCCGTCTAAGCGGACACTCGCGCCGTAGCGAGGCGGCAGACGAAGCTCGTGCAGGGCGTAGCCGCCGATAGTATCGTAGTCGGCGGGGTTGTCAATGGGAACACCCAGTGTTTCCGAGACTTCGTCCAAAGCGACTGTCCCCGCGACGGAATAGGAACGGCCTGTGTCGTCCAGCGGCAGAAGCGGGGGAGGCTGGTCGTGCTCGTCCTGAATCTCGCCGATCAGCTCTTCGATAATATCTTCCAGCGTCACCAGACCCGCCGTGCCGCCGTATTCATCGACCACGACCGCTTGATGCGTGTGGCTTTTTTGCAGCTCTTTCAGCAGTTCATCGATGGGCTTAGTCTCAGGGATGCCAATGATCTCGCGCTTGATGCTGCTGATGTCTGCTTTCGGGTCGCCCGCGATCGCGAGTAAATCTTTGATATGCACCATGCCGATGACATGGTCCCGGTCAGCCTCGCAGAGCGGATAGCGCGTAAAACCGTTCTCTGTCGCGACTTCGATGTTGCGCCCGATTGTCCAGGTCGTCGACAGATAGACCATATCGACACGCGGCACCATGATCTCCTTGGCCTGAGTATGAGCGAAGTCGAAGACATTTTCCGCAATCTCGATCTCCGAAGGCCGAAGCTCACCCTGACGATGTGAGTGGGCCATAATGGCTAGTATTTCTTCTTCAGAATGCGCCTGCTCATGGGCGTCTCCGGGCTCGATGTGAAGCGGCTTCGCGATGGCTTTCGCGGCCCGTTCCAAAACAAAGATCAGTGGATAGCCGATGATTAAAAAAAGCCGCATTGGGCGCGACACAGCTAAAGCCGTTTTTTCAGTGTGGGCGATGACCCACCACTTGGGCAGCAACTCGCCGAACGTGATATGGAAAAACGTGATCAGCACAAAGCCGAGGCCGATTGCGATGACATGAGCAGAACCGGACTGCGGAGAAATGCCGACTGTATCGAACAGGCCGCGCAGGAGATTAGCGACGGCAGGCTCACCGATGGCTCCGAGTGCCAGAGATGCCAAAGTGACGCCAAGCTGCGTTCCCGACAAATAGGTGTCGAGCCGGCCCAGCAGGTTCAGCACGGCGCGGGCGGGCACATTGCCTTCTTCGACTAGCTCCGCGATGCGTGTCTGACGGACCCGGATCAGCGCGAACTCGGCGGCAACAAAAAAGCCGTTGCAGGCGACCAGCAGCAGGGTCAGCGCCAGCATCAAGATATCATGGGAGTGTTGTGAATGAGGTTCCATAGGATCGCCTGCATCCGCGCTGCACGCTGCGCTCCGGCACGGAAAATCTCGCGCTGCCGAATAGAAAATAACCTTTCGTTTTACGACCTATTGTACCCGGTGAAGATACGATAATACTCAAGGCCCCCCCCGCCCCAATTCTGGGGAGCAATATGGAAGGGAGCAATGCCTGTATGCTATCCCGTTCTACTCCGGCTCCCAGAATTGGGGCGGGGGGCCTCTTGCTCTCTATGTCAGCATCAGTGCTTTGCGAACGATTGTCAATGTCTCCAACGCTGCTGCGCGGGCCTGTTCTGCCCCGTGCCGCAGGACTTCGGCGACATAGGCGGGGTCGGATTCCAGTTCTGCCCGGCGGGCGCGGAGCGGTTCGAGATTGGCGTTGATGATCTCGGTCAGTTCTTTTTTGGATTGCCCGCAGCCGCGCTCTCCTGCCCGGCATTCGTCCCACTGAACTTGATAGCTGCTGGGATCGTAGACGCGGCGCAGCTTGCAGGCGACGCAGCCTTCGGGCACACCGGGGTCTGTTTGATGGATCTTTGTCGGCGTCGTGAACGCGGAGTTGATGCGCTTCTGCGTCTGCTTGGGCGTGTCGGACAGATAGATGGCGTTGTCATACGACTTGCTCATCTTGCGTCCGTCCATGCCGGGCAGCTCACCGCTGAACTCGTTGATGACTGCATCAGGCTCCGGGAAGATGTCTGCTCCGACGATGTGGTTGAAGCGCCGGGCGATCTCGCGCGAGATTTCGATATGTGCCGCTTGGTCACGTCCGACCGGGACTGCCTGCGCTCGGTAAATAATAATATCAGCGGTCTGAAGCACCGGGTAGCCGAGCAGCCCGTAGCTGACCTGCGTGTCGTTTTCTTTGACTAAATCGCGCTTCTCTTTATAGGTCGGGACCCGCTCAAGCCAGCCGACCGGAGTCACCATCGACAGCAGCAGATGAAGCTCGGCGTGTTCGGGGACATCCGACTGCCGAAAGATCGCGCATTTCTCTGGGTCCAGCCCCGCCGCCAGGTAATCGATTGCTGTCTGCCGGGACGCTTCCGCGATGTCAAACCGCTTCTCGGCGATTGTTGTCAGGGCGTGCCAGTCGGCGATGAAGCAGAACATCTCGTATTCGTCCTGAAGCTTGATCCAGGGCCGCAGTGCGCCTTCTAAGTTGCCGATATGCAGCCGGCCTCCGCCGGTCGGCTGCATTCCTGAAAGTAACCGTTTTTTGCTCATAATGTTTCAGTGATTGGGATAAGATGCCTCGGAATTTATTCCGTGACCTTCTGGTTCGTCATTAATTCCCTGGTCCAGCTTTGCTTGCCGCATTATCCGCTTCTGTTTGGGCATTTGCGGCATCGGAGATATCTTTACGGCTGATGTCTTCTAACGCAATGTTGTTCCAGGCCGCGCCGATGTTGTTCCAGTTATCGTGGGGGTCTCCGCCGCGCCGCAGGCTGGACCGGTACCAGCCGATTGCCTGCGCGTAATGCTTTCGCTCGAATTCGCGGTTGCCCTTCCAAAATGTCCAGTCACCCGACCAGGGCTGCCAGGTGCAGGCAAGTATGGAAGCGGCAATGAGCAATGTGAGCGGAATAGCCCAAACGGTTATTCGGCGTGGCGAGTAGAACAGGTATCCAATGCACAGGCCGAACAAAAACCCGCCGCCATGAGCGCCGTTAGCGACGTTCAGGAAGTGGAAATAAGTAGCGACAACACAAAACAGGCCCCAGCCGATAAACAGGCGCAGATTGTCACGTGTCGCCAGCGAACCCCAGGCAGGGTAAAGTCCGCGCCCGGCCCACATTAGACCGAACATCGCATACACGACCCCCGACATACCGATCCCGGTCTGACCGGAGATCAGCATCTCGCAGGTAGAGCCGACAGCAGCGGAAGCGACCAGAAAAACTAGATAGATGGCAGGAGGCAGGGAGCGTTCTAATAACCGCCCTAGCTGAACCAGCCAGATCATGTTGAACAGCAGGTGAAACCAGCTTCCGTGAATGAAGACTGTCGTCACCAGACCCCAGATATGCCCGTTCCAGATCTTTTCCGGGTCGGCATAACCAAACGAGCCGATATTGTACAGCAGGGATCCGGGCTGACCGCCTGAAACCAGCGCTGCTGCTGTGATGAGAACAGATAGCCCGGCCAGCAGATAGGTCAAAATCGGCATCTGTGCCATTGGGTCGGCTTGGCGCTGTTGTGGACGGGAGAAATCCCACGTGTCCGGCATAATGTATTCCTGATTGACTGAGTGTCGGGCGACTGAAGTCGCGGCAACAAGTTCACAAAACCTGCCTTCGCAGGTTAATACAGAGGTTCTGAATGAGAGTCTGTATGAGTCCACGCAGGTGGACTTTGTGCTTTTGTTGCTGTGACTTCAGTCGCCCGACTTGCTTTTCCTAAGCCAGCCGTTCCGGGATAATGTCCAGGCGAACGACATCCTCCAGC
>JBPBQB010000285.1:0-53131 GCA_050954545.1 Janthinobacterium lividum
CCTCAAATGCTTGAAGCAGGCTCTCCGCACGTTCTCCGATACCGACCACGAAAGGTTTGGAGCCGCTGTCACGATCCACCGCTTCGGCTAAGGCTTTACGCAGATTGAGAATTTTCGTGGTATCGTCATCATCGGCCTCTCGCAAAGCCGCGAGTTCCGCCGCGCCAAGCTGATGTATCTTGTGCGGCATCTCGATCTCGGAAGCCGTCGTGCGATCCCGGAGCATGGAACGGGTCTTGTTGGTGAGTTCTTTGTCCGTGTAAACACGCGGTGAGTAAGCATTGCGGATGAGGGCATACAGCAGCGTCAGAGCCTGATAGTCATCGATATGCGGACGCAAGAACGCGTCTGGGGAGAGGATGTCATACAGCGTTTCCACCTGGCGATAGAACTTGAAGAACTTCTCGCGCTCGTCCTTATCTGAGAAATGGGCGATGGCCCGCTCTTTTGACTTGTCGTCCCAGCCTGATGCCAGCGGCAGGTACGCGGGCCCCTGTTCCTTCAGCATAGTCTGGAACAAAGTTTTGAGCACGTCGATATTCTGGATGACCGAGGCTACTATGTCAGAGTCGAAAGCCAAGGCCTTTTCCAAACGCTCGAAGATGCCGACAAAGTCCAGCACAAACCCGCACGGCTTGGCCTGTCCCTGGCCGTCTTCGTAGGGGCGATTGACACGGGCGATAGTCTGCAGAAGGACATGGTCACGCATCGGCTTGTCCAGGTACAGGCAGTACAAGATCGGCGCATCGAAGCCTGTCAGCAATTTCTCCGTGACGATCAAAATTTGCGGTTCTTTGTCGGGGCGCAGAAAGTCGCGGCGCACTTCCTTTTCTTGCGCTTCGTCCAGATGGTATCTTTTCAGCAGTTCGTCATCGTTGTGAGCCGCCGAAATAACGACGCGGCTTGCCTCTGGCGGCAGATGTTGATCAAGAGCCTGCTTATAAAAGGCGCAGGCTTCCCGGTCCACGGCTACAAGAAAAGCCTTAAAGCCGAGCGGTGCAACGGTTTCGGTAAAATGACGAGCCACAAAAGCAGCGATCTTCGCCACCCGATCCGGGGACTTCATCATCTCACGCAAAGCCACGGCTCGGTCCAAGATTGCGTTGAGTTCTTCGATGTCGTCCACACCTTCAGACTGGGTCAAGTCGAGAAACTTCGTTTCCAGAGTTTCCCGATCCACTCGCAGTTCCGAAGGAGCCAGCGCATAATTTAGCTGGACGGTGGTGCCGTCGGCAATGCTTTCGGCGATGCTGTACTTATCCAGATAGCCCTGCGGGTCATCGCCCCCGAACGTTTTGAAGGTCCCTTTGCCGCGGGCGATGTTGTCAATCGGCGTTCCGGTAAACCCGATATAGGCAGCGTTCGGCAGGGCGGCCATCAAGTAATTGCCGAGATCACCGCCCGTGGTCCGGTGCGCTTCATCGACAAGGACGACGACGCTTCGGCGGGCATTGATGTCGGCGGGAATGTCGTCGAACTTGTGAATCATTGCCACGATCAGGCCGCGATAATCGGAGCCGAGCAGGTCCTTCAAGTCCTTCTTGCTGGCGGCCACGGCATGAGTATGGATGCCATAAGCCAGCAAGTTTTTGTCTAACTGGTCTGAGAGTTCGTTCCGGTCGATGAGCATGACAACGGTTGGCTTCTCACCATGGATCGTTGTGCGGAGAAGCTGGGCCGCGATGGTGATCATTGTCAGCGTCTTGCCACTGCCCTGCGTGTGCCAGATCAATCCACGCCGCCGCACCGGGTCCAGGACGCGCTCCAGCACCTTCTCGACAGCGCGGGTCTGGTGCTGGCGCAGGATGACTTTGGTCAGGACATCATCTTTCGACAGGAACAGGACGTACTCTTTCAGTACCCGCAGGAAGCGAGCGCGATTGAAGAAGGCTTTGACTTTAGCTTCGTAAACCGTGTCAGCAGGCGCGTCATCCCTCCAGTTCAGAAGATTTTTGCGACTGACACTCCAGGTAGCGCCATAGTAGAAGTCCAGCATCTGACTGACCTCAAAAACCTGGGGCAGTGCCAGCATTTCTGGAGTCTCGCGATGATAACGCCGAAGCTGATTGACGGCCTCCGCCGCGCCATCAGGTTTCTCAGCGGCTTTGAGTTCGGCAACAGCGACGGGCAGGCCGTTGATGAGGAAAACAACGTCGGCCCGGTTGGTGAACACCTGCCCCTTGTGCCGCCACTCATCTGTCACCTGGAAGACATTGCGCTCAGGGTGCTCGAAATCGATCAATGTGATATTGCGCTCCCGCTTTTCAGCAGGGATATAGACAGACATCTCGCCGCGTAGCCAGCCCAGCGCTTCCTGGTTACCTTCGATAGTAGGCGAAAGGAGTCGCAGCCGCCGCACGACTTCCGCCATGCGCTCAGCGTCAATGATGCCTGGGTTCAAGGCGGCAAGCTGGGCTTCCAGTATGGGCAAAAAGAACGCCCCAGTGATACCGCCCCGAAGTACCTCGGCTTCTGCATGGGAAATATGCTGCCAGCCGATTTCAGCGGCGTATTTCAGCATGGGTTTTTGGACGGCGCTGTATTCACTCATAGACGTTCTTTCAGGGCTGGCAAGTACGGCACCGGGTCAATGCACCGCCGACAGTAGCGGCCCAATTTTGCAGGGCCTGCTCACTGGCCGCGCAGACTTTTTGGTAATCAAGGGTTGACCTGCGGCTAGGCCAGCGCTGAATGTGTAGGCAAGTGGCACGGTGCAGGAACAGATACGTCGCGGTTGGTTTCCGGTAGCTGTTTGCGACAAAACCTTCTGGGTGGGCTTTCAGCCAGTCAAAGTAGCCTTCGTCATTGTCCAAAAAGGGAGTCATCTGTTCACCTCAGACATAGCGTCCAGTTCAGAAATTAGGGGTATTGCCGACAGCCGCCCGGTCATTAACTCTTCCAGCAGGGCACGGAACAGTTCGTCCTGCAGTGCGGCCTCAGCCTCCAGCGAAGCGATCTTAGAGTCGCAGGCGGTCAGTACCTCGGCGATGTCATGTTGCTCGGTCAGCGGCGGCAGCGGCACGGGAAAAGCCTTCAATTTGGTCGTGTTGATACATGCCAAGTTTGTGGTTTTATGGGCGACCGCTAGGAAGTATGACTTGCCATAAGGACTCGCGGCCAGGTAGGCGAAATAGTGGGGCAGGATCATATTGAGGTGTCCGCGGACCGCGAATACATGATTTTGATGGATGCAGTCTACTATCTGACCAGACCATACGAAGCCTCGACCTAGCTTGTCGAAGTCACCGCCCTCGGTCAGCACCACGTCACCAATCCGAAGGCGGTAACGGTCTACTTCGCTTTCGCGGATCGTGATGGTCTTCATCTCCGCAAGATCGAGATACCCGTCCTGCACGTTCGCCACCCGCAAATATGGTACTTCCCGCACCGCCGTACCCTTGAAGTCGCGTCCCTTCGCGGCTCCTGTCTGAACGTCAGCACATTCAGCGAGCGGCTTTACCACCCACCGAGTCGGCAGCAAGCCATACTTAGTCATGCGAACATCATCATCTTTGCGGAGGCCTTGCGTGAACAAATCCTCCATCAGGGCGGCTTTGCGCTCTCGCTCTAAAACCAGTTCTCGGCGGCGAACGTCGCGGGCGTCCTGCACGGCTCGGAGGGCGGCGGCGACAGCGTGTTGCTCTGGAAGGGGAGGTACTGGCAGGCATTCGTTCAGCAGGTCCGAGTCGCTAATAGCAGGGTATGTTGCGCCTTTTTGCAGGGCATCAACTCTCTTGGCGACTTCGCCAGTCAACAGCCAGTAGTAGACAAAGGCTGGTTCCAGCTTGGCCCTGTCAGTGCGGATGACGCAATAACCGGTTGAGCAGACCTGACCGTCTAGTTCTTGCGGAATGAGTGCCACCCGCCTCAGTGTTGGCCTCACGGTAGCGAAGATGATGTCCTCAGCCTTCATCTGCTTGCGGGCGCGGCTTGGGGCATCTTTTCCTAGGAGCGTCTTCGTCTCCACGATGCTAAAGGATTCGTTCGACACGCTGGAGACGTCCACGTAGACGAAAGTAAGGTTGGGCCGCTTCGTGGGATCAGCAAGCGGCGTCTTGACGCAGTTGCTCCGCAACTGCTCCGTTTTCCAGTTCGGCGGCAGACTCACGCGGATACCTCTGTCGCCAGGTCCAAACGTGCCAGCACCGACGCCAAATGCTCATCGGCTCGGTCTCGTTCTACCTTAGCGTCCACTAGGGCACGCACAATCTCTGACAAGGGGCGATGAGTCACCCGCTCCCCTACTTCCACGAACTGTGATGGCGACAGGTTGTAGTCGGTGGCCCAAACCTCCTCCAGTGTAACGATGCGGCTCAGCTTCTCCCGCGGCTCCCAGTCCCTGAACGCCTTCACCACTGCCGCGATCCCCGCCGACGTCAGCACGTTCTTGGGTTTCTCTTTCACGAAAAAGGCTGACGCGTTGACGAGCAGCACTTGTCCCCTTTGAGCCTCGGGTTTATCCTTCCGCAGGAGCAGAATGATGCCAGGGGCCGAAGTGTTGTAGAACAGGTTTTCGGGGAGCAGTACCACGCCCTCAATAGCATCCATCTCGACAAAGGCTTTACGGATGACACGCTCTTTGTTGCTCCCCTCGCTCCCAGACCCACGCGACACGGCCCCAGTGTCCAGCACTACGGCAGCCCGTCCTCCACTCTTCAATGAAGCCCAGATATGCTGTACCCATGCCCAGTCAGCAGAACTGTTTGGCGGAATGCCATGTCCGAATCGATGCCAGGCATCAGCTTCGTAGAAGGATTCGACGTAGTTCTTCTGATTCCACATAGGATTAGCGACGACACGGTCGAATGTCTGGAGGCCCGCCCCCGCCGCGCCAAATCCAGGGTGGCGGAACGTGTCGCCGATGGCAAACTCAGCACCAGAATAATCATGCAGAAAGACGTTCATTTTTGCCATGGCAAACGTCACGGCGTTAAGTTCCTGGCCGTAGAGCCGCGGCGCTTGGCTACGCTGATCCGGGTGCTTCCGCTCGTACGCCATCCGCGCCTTGACCAATAGCCCTGCCGAGCCGCAAGTAGGATCGTACAGTGAGGAAAACGGAGGTGGGTCCAGCAGTTCTCCTGTCAGCAGCCCCACCTCGGTCGGGGTGAAGAATTCTCCTGCCGATTGTCCCTGCCCCTCCGCGAACTTTCGCAACAAATACTCATAGGCGTCGCCCAGTACGTCGGGCTTGGTGTTCTTCAACCCCAGGCGATGTCGGCTGATGATCTCTATCAACGCCCCCAGCCGCTGATCGTCCAGGGCACGCTGACCACTCTGCCGCTCGGCATAATCCTTGACATCCAGCACGCCCTGCAGTTCCGGGTTCAGCCGCGCCACTGTCCGCAAGGCTTCCGTCAGGAACTCCCCCAGGGTTCCGTCTGCAGCATGGTTTCGAATTGCTCGCCAGGAGCAGTCTTCGGGAATATAGAAACGCAAGATCGGCGTATGCCCGTCCCGCAGCGACGAGTCATGATCTTCTTGGATTACTTCCCGTGCTATATCGGTGCCGCCAAAAGTTTCAACTTGCTCTTCGAACTCATCGTCGAAAACGTCGGCAAGTCTCTTGAAGAAAATCAGCGGAAGGATGAAATCTTTGAACTTCGGCGCGTCAGTCGCCCCTCGGATCACGCAGGCCGCATCCCAAAGCCATGTTTCGAGTGAGGAGATGGATAAGTGTTCCTGGACGGGAGGATCGAGCAGAATGGTTTCTTGCAACGCAGACATGAATTTCCTTATTTAGCGCCCCTGATTTGAGTTCATAGGGTCTGCTATTGTTCGGTTTTCACATGGGGTTATCCTTCTGCAAGCGTGGAAGCATTACTTATGTATATTTAAAAGTTGATGGCAGTCCCAGAAATCTCCGGGACTGCCTTGTTGTGTTTCAAACTCGCGAGGCTTATTCATTTCCTGTCTTACCTGATTGAGATAGATTTACCCAGATGACTCGGGAAATTCAGGTGTGCATATTCGCCGAAAAATTTCGCTGCCAAGAAATCATATCCACGGGCGGCGTCTTCAGGCGTCAAAAACTCGCCAACTCGAAATTGCTTTCCCTTGGTTTTAATTTGCACAAAATACAGGCCAGATGACTTATTTTTCCGTACGCCTTTATGCCCTATGGTATTGCTGACATTCACAGATCGATTAAGAGCATTTTGCCCTCGCGTGCAAAGACGTAAATTGGCACGGCGGCAATCCCAGCGCAGGCAGTTGATATGGTCGACGAACCAGCCTGTGGCCTCTTGACTATAGAGGAACCGATGCAAACGAAGATGGACTTGTTTTCCCGCTTGACGATGACTCGTTCTGGCATATCCAGGCCCATATCTGTCGTCGGACCAGCGCATTTTTGCGACGGCAGGAAAATCGGCAAGATCAATAATAGCGAAATTTCCATCACTGCCGAGCAGAATATATACTGTTTCGGCTTCGATAATGAACGGATTTCTGGCCTGCAAGCCAGTTTCTGGGTGCACATAGTAATCACCCGTCTTTGTTGTTACCTCAATTAGCTTCACTGGATAGTTCATCTCAAAACACCTCATCTCCCTCACACATTTCTACTGCGGCAAACTGCTGGCATTCTGGCCTCAAATGACAAAACGTGCAAAGACCCGATGGGCAGGCATCCCATTTCTTTTCATGGATGACCTTAACTGCCGCCGCGAAGATTATCGGGTGCAAACCACGTAGTTCTCGGCCTTCGATGCTATCGGTCGAGACGGTTCCGTCGTCTGCGATCCAGTCTATCTCCATGACATAGGACTCGTAATCAGGGTAGGCACGCCGTGCCGCAAACATTGCCACAAAAACCTCTTGAAGGTCGATTTTTGGCCTCGTTGTTTTGTATTCTTTTATGACGAGTCGCGTCTTTTGGTCAGGCCGTGTCAACAAGCGATCCAGAGTGGCAGAAATCATGCACAGCGGTCGTCCTTCCCAGCTAAATGGAAACTCGATCTGATCCTCGCAGCGGATCGTACCCTCAATGTCGTCTCCATCCTGGCACCGAACATATCCGCAAACAGTCTCGATCACCCGCTCAATTGCGCGGGGACGATCAAATCCTGACGGATAGCGGCCTTTATAGACTGCAGATCGCGAGAGGGCACTGACGTTTTCCAGCTTCACGTGTGGCCCCTGACGATCTTGAAAAACGTCTCGTAAAACCGAATGCACGGCTGTACCATGCGCGACTGATTCCGGGAAATCCCGGTTATTACTTCCCCAATTTTTTAGTATCCTCGTCTCGGCGTACCGCTTTGGACAACTGGTCAAATCACCGACAGAACTCGGCGAAATCCTCGGCAAATCTGTCCACAAGCTATCTCGGTGCACTGCCATTTTTTACCTCCTCCTCAGTTCTTGAAGGATTATATACTACTTCAGAGTAGTATATATGTAATTCAAATTGCAATTCCATCACTTTTTTTGCTTGACAGCCGCCGTTGTGGCGGTTATCATTGCTATGTGGATGAACAGGCAGATTTTTTAGGGGAATTTCTAACTATGAACGAAGCTGCTGCTGAACTCGGCCTGGCCCCAGCCACTGTTCGGCAAGCAGTATTAGCAGGGCGGCTTCCCCACGTCGTTCGGTTTGAGAAGCGGCTGATCGCTCGTAAGGCACTGGAGGAATATCGGTCACGAACTCAGAGTGAGGGCCAGAAGCGAGCGGGACGCCCGCCTAAGGCAAATTGAAAATTTTTGTGCCGCTTTAGGGGTCTGCTCACGAAACGGAAAAAATCGTACGCTAAGGCTCTCCCTCAAGGATTTTCTGGCAGGCTTTCGGATGATCGGCGTCGAACGTCTGTTTAGTTCGCCTTTTGAACGAAGAGCGAAGTGAGTTATAGAAGGGCGTTATGCAATCAGAAAGGCCCGCTATGGACTCCAAAGACTTTGCAGAGATAATCGCCTCTGAAATTCAAATGGCCCTCTCCCCCGATGGCTTTCAGCGTCACGGACTGACTTTTATCGCAGAGCATCAGGAAGTCATTTTCTTGGTTTCGCTCGAAAAGCAGAGCAATACTCGTAAGGATCGCTTGGTCGTTTCGCTCTATGTGTCCGTCATTTCAAAAGCCCTCTCAAAACATTCCCGTGAAAAGGCAGGGCTTCCACCCGTCAAATTGACTGACCTCCGTTGGTATAGCAGTCATTGGAGGCGAAACATCGCGAATGCTTTAGGTGATGATCAAGGGATGGCACTTTGGCGGGTTGAAAGTGAGCGGCAAGCACTGGAAGCCAGCAAAGAAATTGTGATGTTGCTTCAAGAGTGGGGCATGCCGCACTTTGAAAGTTTGTCTTCGACTGCCAAGATCGCTGCTTTCTTGCGCGGCGGGGGCGGAGAGAATATCACCGATCCACCCAGGCAAGGCAGTCTGGAAATCTTAGACGATCTTCTCTTGGAACGACTGGTCGGTTAGTAACGGATTAGTTCGCCTTTTGAACGAAGAGCGAAGTAGGATTAGGCAGAGGATTTTGGGCACGTTATGAGCCAACTCAACGATCTGATGGCAAAGGCTTACCGCACATCATACGGCGAATTGGCCTGGAAACGTGGTGATGCCATTGAAGCAGCGCAGGCATTAGCCGACGCGGGATTGGCGATCCTTGGCGGCGAGGTCTGGTATGTTCTCGAAGATGGTACGATGTACGGCACCATTCCTGGCTTCGTTTTAGAAGGTGGGCTTGGCAGCGTGTTTCGCTGGGTTTGTGAACCAGCGCGACGACGCTCCACGGAGACGTGGCAACAATTCTGTGCTCGTGCCGCTGCGTACACCATCGAGGTGCTGGTGGATATTGATGTGGAGCGGCGTATCTTGCCAGGTATGGCTTCCAGCCTCCGATATAACTTCGGGTACATTTCCGAAGCCGAAGAGTAATGGCGTAGTTCGCCTTTTGAACGAAGAGCGAACTAAGTCTAACATCAAATTCAGCACACTGAAATAGCGCAATGCGAAACAAACGGCAAAAAGTTCAGTTCCCTGTCCTCAACCATGATCCGATTGAAGATGATCCGATCATGCAGATCGTTCTGGAACTGGCTGGTGATGAGGCTCACACCGAACTCGCAGCGGAAGGCTGGGTTCGAGGGTTTGGGTATGGCCCTGTGTTTGAGATGCTGAAGAAACGCATCCTGAAAACGAAGTATCAGATTGATTGGAAAACGCTTCAAGAAATGAACCCTGGTTGGACTTTTGATTAGCCGAAGTCAGACTTCGGTCAATTTCAGACGAGCCATTATGCTTGGTTCGCCTTTTGAACGAAGAGCGAACTAATTGTGGAGCCGAATATGGACAGCGAGTTTGACACGCGATGGCGAATGGCGGGCAAACCTTTTGATGGCGTGACGGTATCCCTCAGCGACTTCGCGCCTCTAAGCGATCTCCGTCAGATGCTGATCCCAGTGGTGGAAGTCCTTCACGCCCACGAACCCGAGGTTAGGCTGTTCAGTCTCAAGGATTGGCACGAGCACGACGGCTTTGTCAAAGAGGCCAGCCCCACCACCTGGCAGCAACTGCGAGCGCTCCTGGTTTCAGAGAATGCTCTCAAAGGAGCAAGCACAGGCGACACCTATGTACGGACAGGATTCTTTCCAGAGCGGCGGGACTTTCTTCTGCGGATTTACGTCCCAGACATTTACGACAATCCATTCCACGCTCATGACGACCCGAATCTCAGCCACTGCGGCATCTTCGACTTGACAGCCCAGGAACCGCTAGCACTGCGGGTGCAGGAAGCGGCTCAGGAAGCAGGGGCCATTGTCAGTGTCATGCCCGCCAGGGAGTTTTTCGACAGGAATTACAGTGGATGACACGGAGTTCGCCTTTTGAACGAAGAGCGAACTTATTCATGTCGCTCAAAGCCGCTCGCAGTAAAGGTATAGCCGATGCCGCCATCATTCCAAGAGCACTTCCCGAAGTTCGCTCGCTTCCTCGCTTCGGGCCGAGCCGACCTCAGTGATGAGATGTGCCCACCCGCGCTCACCCAGGACATAGAGGCTGAGGAGAAACAACTCGGGATACCGCTGCCGTTGTCCTATAAGACCTTCCTCATGGTCGCACGGGGCGTTTTCCTTCAGGGAGGTGGGTTTCAGATGGGGCCAGAGCACCCTTTCTTCCATACATTTCCGCCACAGGAAGAACTCACGGCGTTCCAATGACTGGCGCGGAGCCAGCGTCCCCCGCCCAGTGAGGGAATGTTATGCTTTGCGGATTTTTGGCTCGAAGGCGATGGCGACCAGGCTCTCTTCGATGTGGGGCACGGCCTCGTGGATGGTGAGTACCCTGTGTTTTATTACAACCATGACGGCCCAAGCATCCGCAAATTGGCCGACAATTTCACCGAGTTTATTGAAGAGGTGGTGGCGGGCGGATGACGTATCGGCGTTAGTTCGCTTTTCCCACAAAGAGCGAACTAGGTCCGATTTTCTTACCCTTTCGGCCCCGGATTCTCGATGGGATTTAGCCTCTGCGCCTGCCTGCCATCCCAAGTTCGCTCTGTGAAAACGAAAAGCGAACTAGAATGAGAGGCTTAGCGTACGATTTTTTTCCGTTTCGTGAGCAGACCCCCTTTAGTTTAAATCGCGTTTTTCCAAATTGGCCTTGTGCTTCAGCCAGGAGTGTCTGACGACATATCCCGAATATACCGCATCACATCTGACCAGCGCCAGACGCCCCTGCCTACGGGCTTCACACGCTTTCTGACTGCCCCTGGCGAGCAAGCCAGGAGTTCGGCCACCTGAATGCGCGTGAGAAGGCGATCTTCACGTACTGGGGCAATGTCTTTGACGGCAGTGATAAAATCTTCTATTGTCTGCGTCAGGCGGTGGACCGACTGCGAGGAAATCAGGGCCAGTTCTGACGATACGAAATCTTCAGAACTTATGATGTCGTAGGCATTCGGGACAACCGTTATGGAATTATGAGATTGTCGTAACTGAGCCAACCTGTGACGGACAAACCCAGGCGTATGATCCTTGTGCAGCTTCTTCGCTTCGAACTCAGGGATCAGCACGGCCAGAAAGTCGACTGTTTCTGGCGGGTACTCGCGACGGTTACCTTTGCCGCCTGTACCCAATTGTTCTGCAATATCGCCTAAGGCCAGGAACTGAGACAAAGACGAATACGGTCTACTCACGCCTCTCATTTCCAGAGCAGCGCGTAAGTCCTTCAGAGAGATCGGTGCATCGTCAACAAGCATTTAAGCGTCCTCCTGCCACTATACTTCCTCAGTTATGGAGTTCTGATATTTTCAGAACTAGGCAATTATGATGCTCTCAGAACTCCATAACTGATCAGAACTGAGGTATTCTGACATTCCGAGAACTTTACAACTAGTCGCTCGGCGGATTGTCAGGCTCCGCGTCGAGTGTGCAGATGCGAAGAACCGTCTTAGTCTCGTCATCCTCATATCCATCGTCATCCCAATCGTCGCCGTTCATCCAGGCGGTCAAGGTATTCGTTTCGATGCTCTGTGTGCATTCGATTCTCAGCCCTTCGGCTTCGGCAGCAGTATCAACCTCAGAATCTTCTTCTCGTTCCCAAACGCAATACTCTTTGATCTTTTCACCGCGCACGAGTGCGAGATAGTTTTGTTCGATGAGTCTGTCTGAGGATTTGCGCTTTCGAAAATCCGGGTGAACGCAGTTCCGCGCACGCTGGCGAAGTTCTGCCTCTTCTTCGGCGGTAAGTGAATTCGTGACCTCGGCCAGGATCGCCATAGGTTTGGCAGCCTTGGCATCCTGCTCCGCCCATTTGGCTTCCATTTTCACTCTGGCCGCCTGCTTTTTCGCTTCCTGCTTTAGCTTGGCTTCGTGCCCTTTGGTGGGGCCGTAGCCTTGCGTGATCGCCCCGAAAATCCAGCCGCCGCGGGAGGGTTTAAGCTGCTCCGTGGGGAGAGCATCGCGTAGGTTCTCAAGCTGCTTGTGGCACTCTTCGTATTCCGTCAGGGCCAGTGTTTCCGCCTGGGCTTTTCCCATGCCTTCGCCGCGAAGCTGGGTCACAAGGTCGATGACGCATGGATCGGTGGCGTTGCGGGCAGAGGCCTCCTGGGCTTTCTGAGGCGCGGCGGGGGCCTGGGGCGCAGGAACCTCACTCAGGACCATAGGAGGTGCGGGGGGCGCTGGCAGGGTCACAGGGGGCATAGCCTGTGACTCGTCCACCTGTGGCCCTGCATCTTCCAGGGGAGCCTCTGGGGCGATCTCCTCCGTGAGTGCAGAGGTTGCGGCGGATGAGGCATCGACCACAGGTGGTTTATTGACATCGTCAGCAGCTTGTTCCTGAGCCTGATCTTCTTCGAAGACATCGAAAGATGAAAAAACAACAACATCCTCAGCCGCGTCCGCACGCACGCGGGACTCTTCGACTACGCAGGGGGCGGTAGACGTAGTTGTTGTTTCATTTGTGTCTTCAATAGAGGGTTCAAGAGAGGATTCAGACGAGGATTCTCCCCCTGTTTTACTCTCATTTTCGTGCAAAACTTTGCAGAACTCACCGTAACACTTTGCAGTCTCCGAGTCAGAATTCTCCGCTTTATCCGCATCATTTTCCGCGCCCTCGGCAAAGTTTTCCGATTCACTCGCAAAAAAATCCGTCCCCTCGGCGTCCCCAGCAGGTTCGGCATTCTCGGCACGGTTATATGCCAGCAGGTCTGCCCAAGCCGCTTCGTCTTGAGCAGCCTTTTCGGCCTGGACGCGGCGAAGGTCAGTTTGATAGTCAGCCCCCTCGCGCAGATCGGCCTGGAATCTTTCCATGACCTCTCGCATCCGCACAGGCGACTCGTCGGCGATCAGGTAGATGCGACCGTTTACCGCTTTGACCTCCATCACACGCGCCGTTTTCATGATTGTGCACAGGTAACGTTGAGCGGTTTCGGGTTTCATGTGGCGCTTCGATTTCGCCTCGTTATAGTGCGACAAAAAGTCCGTGATGGCCTTGTCGCGCTGGCAGTAGCCATAGGTATTGCAGCGAGCGCGGAAAAACGCCAGCATATCCACCTGGCCGCGGTTCAGGGGGGCATGCAGCAGCGAACGCGGTATCTGGGTGTAAAAATCCATATCCCCTTTGAGGCGGTCCTCACGAGACATAGTTTTTTTCGAAAAACCCTCGGAATTTTTGGTGTTATTGGGGTATGATGACATCGATCTCACCGATCAAGGTTCAGTGCTGCCTGACTAAAGTTTGCGCTGAACCGTCCCTTTCAAATTTTAATGGGGAAGAGCATGACCGCCCTGGCAGGCGGTCATGCTTTTTCTTTTTCTGAGGAAAACTGACGACTTGTCCGAACTCACGAGGCTATTGTGGCTTGGTATAGACCCTGGGCCGCACCGGTTTGGGCTGTTTCGCCGCTTCTGCCGCCGCGGCCTTGGCCTCGCGCTCTTCTCGAAGGCGCACTAGGATCGGCCCAACGGGGTTAGCCTGGTCGTGATCGGCCCGGAGTCTCGCTTCCTCGCGGCAAGAATAAATCTCGTGAGCCGCATCTGTATGGTGGCCGATAAGTTTTTTTGATGAATCCTTGTCCACGCGGTCGTGCGCGTTGGAAGAGTAATGCCGAAGATCATGACGGCGAATGCGCCGCTCGATTCCTGCACGCTGACGATACTTATCCCACTGCCTACCCCATCGGTAGGGATCAAGGGGCATTCCCAGTTCACTGACAAACAGATTATCGCAAACCGTATCGAGACCGTCTCGGATTGCCAGCCAGTCGGCTAGGATGCCATCGCGGAAGTCCAGGGTGAAATATACCAAACGGTCGTCGCCATTTTTCGTATCCCGAAGCAGGGCTGATCGATCATCCAGATTGAGATCGGCACGCTGCACTCGGGTCGTCTCCCCGATTCGACTGCCAGTCTCAGGCATCCACAGTGTCATGCAAACATCACGAATACCGAAAAAGTCGCGGGCTTCCTGGCTCCGAAATCGGCTGGCGGGTGCGTTTTCTTCGAGCCAGTCATCGTAGATTTGCCCGATGATAGCGTTGATCTCCTCCATCTTGACGGGCACACGTTTCTTTTTATCTGTCACCTCAATCTTTTTGAGGGCCGCCAGCTTGTCCGTTGCGAAGATTTCCTCCTCGAACGCCCAGCTAAACTCGGTCATCAATTTTTGAGACAGGTGATTGACGGTTAGGTCAGATATGCCGAACTCCAACTGGTAACTCTGGCGGTAAGTCTTCGCCGCCTTTGTGGTCATCATGCAGGGACGAGTGATCCCAATCTCAATCAAGGCCAGGTGCGCCCGAGTGAGGCTGTTCTTTAAGTCGTATTGGTATTTAACCGACCGCTTGGCCTTGGCAGCCAGGAATTTCTGGAGCAGTTCTTCCCAGGTGATGTCCTCGCCCGGTTCTCTCGATACGTGAGTCTGAGCGCGGTAAACGTAGCGTGTCATGTAGCGATCCTTTCTCATTGCTGTTTCTGGGGCAGAAGCCATGCTGTTTGCGCTAATTCAGTCATTTCAGAGTCAGAGTTTACCACACCAGTATCACTGAAGTCAACAAGCAAGCATATAAACATGGAAAAGCCCCGTGATGGTTTCATCCATCACGGGGCGAAGGGGGGGCGGGATTTTATTATAAAGCCGACACGCGGATTCGAACCGCGGACCTGCTGTTTACGAAACAGCTGCTCTACCACTGAGCCATGTCGGCGTACTCTTGTTGGAGACTCCGAGATTATACTCAAAACGGACGTGTCTGTCAAGAGGCGGGCACTCACAGTCGTTTAGCCGGGAGCGGGCTCAACCGACGATCTGTTTAGCCATATCGGGGCTATTTGTGACGATGCCATCGACATGGCACACATGATGCATCCGCCGTATGTCTTCCGACAAGTCGACAGTCCAAGCATAGACTAATATGTCGCGACGATGCAGGATATCGACACGCTGCGGGGTCAGAAGCCGGTGATGCCAGGTAACCGCTTCTGTATCAATATCCAGCAGAAGACGCGGGGTGATCAATGCGTCATCCTCCATCCCCAGAGTCAGGCTGAGCGGGATACGCGGATCCAAACCGCGCAGAATGCGCCGGCTGCTTTCCCCGGCTCCAGCGACAAGCAGAGAAGAAAGCGGAAACTTGGATTTGCGGATCGCTCGAGCGATTGCTCCCTCAGTGCCCGGTTCCTTGAAGTCAAGCATCAGGCCGATGTCCGCTTCCATGGCCATCGACAAGACTTCTTCCAGTGTCATCAGCGCCGAGCCCCATTCGCCGCCGTGCTGACGCCACTGGGACAGCGACCGATCCCGCAGCGGCACTTCTTCCCCATCCAGCAGATGCACATTTTCGTGGTCAAGCACCAGAACGTCGTCACGAGTGTGCCGGACATCTACTTCCAGCATCTGAGCCCCCGCTTCTACCGCGCGGCGCAAGGAAGCCAATGTGTTGCCCGGCGGTTCCAAATAGGGAGCGCCGCGATGGCCGACAATGGGGAAAGTACGAAGCGCAGAAGCCATAGGTGGATGGTGAGAAAGTAGACTGCGATGAGAACAATTACCGGAAAGTGGATGGAAGACCAAAAAGGGAGAGCCATGCTCTCCCTTTGATGGCCAATACTGGTGCCGCCAACCGGACTTGAACCGATGACACCTCAATTTTCAGTCGAGTGCTCTACCAACTGAGCTATGGCGGCATTACAAACCAGCGATCTCAGTATACCTAATTCCCTCTCGAAAATGCAAGGGATCTACGGGATTTTCGTCTGCCGACAGGCAAGAAGGGATTCGAACCCCCGACCTGTGCCGTGTAAAGGAAGACACGAGTTGTCTTTTGGCAAAAGCTTGATTCCGCCCTGAATCCGAAAACATTATAGCACGTCTATAGCGGGTTTTGCAACCTAGACTTCTTCCCGTGACTTCTTCCCCGTTTTTACTCAGCCTTTCGTACAACTCGCCCATATGATAGCACCGGGGGGCTTCGATCTTTTTTTGAATCTCCACGGTTCCTATGGATAAGTGAAATGCGATGGTGATGTTGGGTCACAGATATTTGGCTCAGTTGGGGCAGCGCTGCTGGTTTGCCAGGCCGGGGAGGGCGCATAGTTGGGAGAAGTCATTTCGGCGTCTGGATATTTGTAGATCAGCTCACAGCCGGTCAGGTCTTTACTGTTCTGAAAAGTCGCAGGCGTGAAGGCCTTCGCATGACCGTCGAACATAATACAGTTAATCCGGCCTTGATGCCGATTGCCTGCTTTAAACATTCTGGTTGGATCACCGTCGGCCCCGTTATCCGGATCGAAGTCCCCATTGTAGGCTTCGATCCAGCTATCTGTGACTGCACCCGCAGAGTTTTTATCCCATTTTTCAACGACCACGACGGTCTCGACCGGATCGTCAAGCTGTGCAAGTGACAAGCTTTCCGCCGCAGCACAAGCAATGTAGGAGCGCAGAATGGTTTTATTGCCATTGATGTCGCTGCTCGGAGTTGGTGCAGCATCGCTTGGACAGGTAAATACGGCATTGCTTTTGATGTAAGGCATAAGCTGGTCGTACCAACGAGAGGCATTTATGTTCGGGGTCGGACCGGAGCGTGAATTGGGATCGCTGGAGCGGAAAAACATATGCTCATCGCTGTCCTGCACATATTGCAGCAATCCTAAGCCAATCTGCTTTTCGTTGGACAGGCAGGCCGTCGCTCTCGCCTTTTCACGGACCTGGGCAAAGACAGGGAACAAAATCGCGGCGAGAATCGCGATAATGGCGATGACGATGAGAAGCTCAATCAAAGTAAACCCGCGTGAGAACCGCGCAGAGCTTCGGCGGTTATCGAAATGGGATGTAGAGAACATCAATAGACTCCTAGAGCTAAATTTAGATTGATTGGACTATACCCGGACAATATGAAGGGAATGTTAAGGAATTAAAACAAACGGAATAAAATTCGGTAAGTTAAAAGCAGACATAGCGCTTAGTTCGTGTTCGGGGCAAGCCGGGCCATGATTTTTTATGGCCCGGCTTTTTTGTGCAACTCAATCACGGAATTTTCCCGTATCACACGAAGGCGGGAAATTAGAAAGACAATCAGATGACCGCAGCGAAGCGTCGAATCAAGCAGGACAACGAAAAGGATAGAGAATCGCGTCGGCGATTTCTGCAAAGCGTCGTCGCCGGCGGAATAGGACTTATTGCACAGAGAGCGGCTGCTTCCGCGCCGGTAAAGCCTCGGCCTACTCGCAAGCGTACTTCTACCCCCGTGCGGGAAGGGGACGTCATCAAAGCCCCGCCTGCAAAGAAGCGCGTGGATGCCCGCATTCATCTGAATCAGGTCGGCTACCTGCCCACTGAACCGAAACGGGCCGTTGTTCCCGCGACTGGATTTATTCTGGGCAACAGCTTTGTCATTGTGGACGACGACGTCATTCCGACAATCCGCTATCGCGGAATCCTCACCGAGTATCACAGTCCGAAGGAAGAGCCAGGGCATTTCCAGCATCATTTTTACGCGGACTTCGATTCGTTCAGCCGCCCAGGCCGGTATCGATTACGCATTTCCGACGGGCACCTCTCAGTCCCTTTCTCAATCGGTGAGAATATTTACGAGCAGATTGTCCCGCTGATCCTGCGCTACTTCGATGTCCAGCGATGCGGTTTCCAGCACTCCGAGCATCGGGGACCGTGCCATGTGGACGACGGCATTATTGTCGGCGGACCCCGCAGCGGTCAGCGCATCGATGCGTCCGGCGGCTGGCACGATGCCGGTGACTACTTGAAGTTTGTGGAGACTACCAGCTATGTTGCGGCAGTGATGCTGTTTGCCTACGACCATTACCATAGTCATTACGACCGGGCGCTGGCAGGCTGGGAACATATCAACGGCCTGCCGCTGCCGCTTGCCTACGCCCAGATCGGTCTGAACTGGCTGCTCAAGATGCATCCGAGCCCGGACGAATTCTACTATCAAGTGGGAGACGACACCGACCACGACTCCTGGCGTCTGCCGGAGCGCGACAACCCAGCATTCCAACCGGACTGGAAACCAAGACCGGTCTTCTACGGCATCGGCGCGAACCTGGCCGGCCGGACCGCTGCCGCTCTTGCCATTGCCTCGCGTCTATACCAGCCTTATGACCGGCGGTACGCGGCCCGCTGCCTCGCCGCCGCCGAGTCCGTGTATCGCTTGGGCCTGAAAAACCCGCATGTGCTGACCACAAAGCCAGCCGATTTCTATCCCGAATCGTCCTGGCAGGATGACATGGAATGGGCGGCAATCGACCTTTACCGGGCGACCGGGCGACCCGCCTATCTGCATCAAGCGATGGAATTCGCGCGTCAAGCCGGGCCCGCCCATAAATACACGAGTGTTTATAATACACACGCGATAGCGCATTATACGCTGTATGCCTACGCGCCCCCTGCCGTCCGGGAAGACCTGCTGGAATACCTGCGGATCGATGCCGATTACGCGAAGCAGCACGCCCAGGCAAATCCGTATGGTCTGGGTACTCCCTATTTGTGGGGCACCGCCGAGGCCGCATCAGGCGCAGCGATCACCAGCCTGGTCTATGCGGAGCTTTCCGGGAATCGCGAATACACCGAGATCGCCCGGCGGCAGCGTGACTTCATCCTCGGCTGCAATCCCTTTAGCCTGTCATGTTTGATCGGTGTCGGCACACGCTTTCCGCTGTTTCCGCATCATCAGATCGCCAACATCAAAAATATCGAGCTGACTGGAGCCGTTGTCGGCGGCCCGACCGATCTCAAGACCTACCAGAACGAGCATACCAGCGTGACCGATGTCGAATTCAGCGCTCAAGCCCCGAGCCCGATGCCCGAGGATGATCTTTCCGGATCAGTCAGTGTCTACCATGATGTCGTGGAAGATTACGTCACCAATGAGCCCGCAAATGACTACACAGCGAAGTTTCTGCTGCTGGCCGCGTTCTATATTGGGGCGGCGTGAAGGTGGACTGCAAAAAAGCCACGGAATGAATTCCGAGGCTGAGAAGTCCCCAGTGTCGCGGCGACACAAGATAAACCAAGTCCGCTCTTGCGTCCCCTGGACGCTGGGCTTTTCCGAGCCTCGGAATTTATTCCGGGGCTCTTCTACCCCGGCATGAGCTGGTAGCCTTTGCCGGTTACAAGGCCAACCACCACCCAGGCCAGTGCGTTGACACAGTCGCCCAGAACTAAGCCCAGGAAGAACGGCAAAGCGCTTCGATAGACGCGCATTCCCCCATAGCGGACAATAAGCACTTTCAGCAGCCAGCCGAGCAGCAGGGAAAACCACAGATAGTACATGGCATAAGACGCCGCCACCAGGAATCCTGCCGGGTGCAGGCCGAATGCCGGGAAGTAGGCGCGGCAGAGGAACAGTATAAGCACGAACAGCGCTCCCGCCGCCATTTGCAGAATCCCGCCGATCTGCGGCGGGTGCGGAGCGCCGGCCTGAGCAGCAGCCCACTGAAAGGAAAGCTGCGGCGCACCGCTGTACATCCAGGGGTTGTTGAGCGCCGATGCCCCGCCGTGCGTGTAGGGCAGCCAGAGGGAAACCGCGCCCGACAGCAGCACGGCGCAGAGGACACACAGGGCCAGGGCACGACTCAGCGAACGGCCACTCAAGCCTGTCTCGGCAGCGCCTTTGAGGGAGTTCAGCAGGGGCGGCAGCATGAACTCGCGGGAGTCCTGCCAGCCGATATGCTCGGTCAGCGAGGCCATGACCAGGGACCGGGCATCGAAGGGAAGAGTCCCGCCGAGAACAGTCAGCACCTGCGAAGTCGCAAAGGTCTGGGTCACAAAGAGCAGCCCCGCCTGGGCGACAAGCCAGGACAGGACCAAAAAGACGACTAACGCCCCGATCAAGATGCCTGCGGCCATCGCAGGCTGCATCTTTGCGAGTAGTGTCAGCCACAGGAACATGCCGCCGACACCGACAACGAGACCGAAGAACGCGAACCGATAGGACAGCGGCTCACGCGAATCGTCGACATCCGGGGCGTTCTTGACCGCCTTGCGCCAGACTTCCGACAGGTGCGAACGCATAGTCCAGAGTGTCCAGACCGCAAGCGCCGCCGCGCCTCCTACCTCCTGATAGACAGTGTAGGCAGGGCCCATGCTGAAGCCTGCGCCGGTTCCGCTCATGTCCCAGTTGTACAGCACGCCTGCGACGACCTGGGCTTTGAAGAGCAGGTAAAACAGCCACAGCGAGAGGCAGACATCGCTTGCCATCAGATATGAGAATCCAATCACCAGCGGGTAGATAAAAAAGCCGATGTCCCCCATTCCGTCCCAGGGCCGACCGTGCAGGAAGTCCGTGGTGTGCCAGGCTAATGCGATGTCAGGAACTGTCGGGAAGAGCTGATGAACACCTTTGATGGTGTGCAGCGCCGTGACCAGGCCGAAGCTGATCCAGAGCAGCGGCGAACGCAGAAGGGAATTAAAACGCTGTCCGGGCTCCGGGGTCTCGGCCAGCAGGACCGGCAGCTTCACGAGGGGAAATGCCAGCCGCTCGTTCTCGACCCAGGGTTTCCGCAGAAGGCCCGACAGGCAGAAGAATGTCAGAAATAGGCAGCCGACAAACAGCGACCAGCATCCGAGCGGCACGGCCCAAGCCGCCCACGGGATGGCTTCGCCGCGCGGCAGGCCGTCAAAAAATGCATGGACGGCGGCGGGATCGTTGACAAAAAGGTACGAGGGCAGATGGGCCAGGAACAGACCGTCCCAGTGGTTCTGGTCCGAAGCGAAATAATGAGGCGCGACAATGTGCGGCAGGAGGTAGCGCATGAGCCCGCTGGAGGGGATGCCCGCCGCGACAATCACCATCGCCCAGACCGTGATGATCTCGCCGGGGCGGAAAACTTGATGGCGCTGCCCGAGCGTAATCAGCAGCGGGTTGACCAACAGCACGAGCAGCAGAACAGCGGCGAGTGCGCCGATGGGAAAGAAGTTGCCGGAGAGGTAAGTCGCGGCCACCAAATAATCGTTGTAAGGCGTGACGCCGCAGATAAGCAGAGCGCAGAAAAGGCCGAAGACAACAGAGCGCGTCGTCACCGGCCGGCCGGAACGGGCCACTATTTCGGCAGGAGCTGCGGCTGCTTCCTCTGGTTCACGCGTGGCGATCATTTTGCGGCGACCTTCCCTGGTGAAAGCCAGGCACGTTTCACGGCTTGAAGAAGCGGGTCTTTGTGCCCGTTCGGCTGATTTGGCCGGTAGCCGCTGCCGAGTTCCCAAATCATGACACCCCCAAGCCCCTCAGCCCGCGCATACGCGACTTTTTCTGCGCAGAGCCTTTCATCGTCATACGACACGAATTGCTTCTGCGGCCCGTCGATGCTCAGGTACGGGGCCTGTGCCTGAGCGTCCCAGTGGTAGTGTCCCGGCTGGTAGTAGGTGTTCATGAGCGTGTCGTAATCAACGCTGGCGTTGACTGTCACGCCCTGAATGCTCTGCCCCGGACCGTCTGCCCCGCTCCAAACACAGCCGTAGAAGGCCGCGCCGATGCCCATTTTGGTGCGCGGCACTCCTGCCTGAACATAACGCTGGACCATGCCCTGCGCCGATGGAAACGGCTGACCGGGATTCATCATCTGACTGCCATTGCCGTAAAGGGCCGCATTGTGCCAGGTCTTAAAGCCTGTCCACGGACCGCTCAGATCGTAAGTCATCAGATTGATCTGATCGAACTGACTGCTGACGGCCCCAAAGATCTCCGGCTGATTGGAGGCCGCCGCTGTCAGCAAAAGCCTCGGGTTTGCCGTGTGCATCTCGGCGCGAAGCTGCCGGATAAAGGCTTCATACCCCGCCGCATCCGTGCTTTCGAGAGGCTCCATGTCGATGTCCAGACCATCGTAGCCGCGCGTGACCACTCTCTGAACTAAATTCTTGACAAACGCGGCTCGGTGCGGGTCGCTGTACGCGGCCCGGAACTGCGGCGACGTATTCCAGCCCCCAACCGACAGCAGCACTGTCCGGCCTGCCCGGTGAGCCGGCCCAAGCACGGCCTGGGACTCGGCGGGCGTGATGCCGGCCTTGACGGAGTCATCGATAGAGCCGTCAATTTGGGGCACAATCGCGAAATGGATCAAATGCGAAAATGCCGAATAGTCGATCTTCGCCGGTGTCAGCTTTCCGGACTGCTGCACCCAGACTGCGTAGTAGGCAGTCACCCACAGCGGATGCCGTTTTGCTGATGGGGCTTTTGCCGAGTGCAGCGGGGCGGCGAGAATGGGACTGAGGCTAAGTGCGGCTGCCAGCATGGTTCCGAGTAAGAGGCATGAAGCAAATTTCGGCAGACTGTAGTTCATGGGATTGTCTTTTTAAGAATAAGAGAAAACCGGCACTGGAAGTGCCGGTCTACTATTGCGTGAAAGTGTCTTCGACACTACGGAACAGACTTATCGAAATCAGTCCGCAGCCGCCGCGACTTTTTCTCACTAGTCAAGGGGGTGCGGGCCAGCGCTTGGCGGAAGCGCATAATAAGCGCCTTTGACATAAATGTTCGTGTACCAATCGATTGCACCCCGATGCATACCTTTGACATGGCCGTCGTTGAAGAGGACATTACAGATGCTGTGGTGGCGATAACGCGGCATGTCTCCTGGGCAAAGATACGCGTACTGAGCGGCACCAGCACCCTGAGCTTCATCTTTATCGTATTGAAGATCATTGTGGACGGACGTCGGGATTGAGCCAGCAACAGGGTTTCCATTGGCATCTAGGGGAATATAACCGGTCCAAGCATACTGGTCCGTCTCAAAGTACCAGTCTGCATTTGCATCGGGACTGGCAGGAGCGGGCGGGGAGGTAAAGCCTTTTTCAAGAACCAGGATTTTCGTGGCAGGCTCATCCATGATTGAAATAGATCGAGGCGTGACACTATCGGTGTGGCCATACACTTTCTGTGGAACGCAGAGGTCTCGATTTACACCGTAGTTCATAATCTGGTGCTGCGGGAAAGAAGGACAAGAATAAATGCCGCCTTTTCCGTAAGAAATAGTGGTGCCGCCTGAGACTGCGGTATCTCCGTTCTTGATATAAGGATAAATAGCGTCAGACCAGTCGTGATAATTGGCTCCGCCATCAAGTGTGTACTGACCGTACGGAAATGTCTCGTCGTTGTCCTGCGTGTACTGCAAAAATCCAAGGCCAAGCTGCTTCTCATTCGAAACGCAGTTGATGGACCGGGCGTTCTCGCGGACGCTCTGGAACACGGGAAATAAGATCGCGGCGAGAATCGCGATAATGGCGATGACGACGAGCAGTTCGATGAGCGTAAAGCCCTGTTTGCGTAACGTGGTGCGCTGCATGGTATGGTGCCTTTCTGAGCGGCGAGACTGAAGCGGAATGGTAGGTGTCGGCCCTAAATCGGCAGACAGATAAAACTCGTCAGGGGACGGTCACCTCTTTCAGCATCGGCGGAGAAGCGAGGAATTGCAGCCTAGTTTTTTGGAGAAATTTTTGTCCAAACAGAATCATTGAAATGTACCTCGGATCGAGCAAAGCAATCTTTGACGGATTGCCGGCGATCGCGCAACGTTGCGCGAACACACAAGTGCATAAGGACATTCAGCAATGAATGGACGGAGTGAATCGAAAAGAAGAATTAAGAGGGCCTGGCCGGAGGAACCGCCGTGGAACCCCGAACAACAAGCTCACCGCAGAGAACGACCTGTTCGCCGGACAGGACATCGTCCGCAGCTTTATCGAGCCGATCCAAAAGCACAGTGGCCGCCGTATAACCGATCTTCATCAGCGGGTGGCGCACTGTCGTGAGGGCAGGAAGGAGTTCCCGCGCATAAGGGGCATCGTCAAACCCGACAATGCTCATTTGATGCGGGATCGAAATGCCGGCATCAGTGCAGGCAAGGTAGGCGCCCGCCGCGATACCATCGCCACCGGCGAACACGGCAGTCGGCGGCTCGGGAAGGCTCAGCAGACGCGCCATGCCTTTGCGGCCCCACTCGCGGGTGTAGAAACCTTCCAGAAGCAGGGAGTCATCGACCGGCAGGCCCAACTCCTGCATCGCCTGCAGGAAGCCTGCTCGGCGAGGGGCGCTGCTCGGCGAATTTGGCTGACCGCCGAGAAGGGCGATCCGCCGGTGACCCAGTTCGGCAAGGTGCCGAACGGCCTGACCGGACGCTTCGATATTATCTATGTCCACGCTGGAAACGCGCGGGTCAGGCGATGTGCCATTAATGAGAACAAATGGCAGACCGGCTTCGGTCAGCGCAGGCACCATCTCGCTGTCGGTCAGAACGGCGACCAGAAGCAGACCGTCCACGCGCCGGTCCCGAAATGCGGGCAGGCTTTCGACCCCCTGCCATTCCAACCCAGTGTAGAGGGTGACATTCTGGCGGCGCTCTGTGGCGATTTGAATGATGCCGTCTAAGATCGCGCTGAAGTAAGAGTCCGAGACAAGGCCGGGGTTAGGCTGCGGGAAGACCACACCCAGGCAGTCGAGCCGCTTCTGTCCGAGGCCCCGTGCCATCGTGCTCGGATAGTACTGAAGCTTGTCAATGGCGGCCTGGACGCGGGCGCGGGTAGCTGGCACCACACGTTTCGGGCCGTTGTTCAAAACGTAGCTGACCGTCGCCGTGGAAACGCCACTGGCCTGGGCTACGTCTTTGATTGTCGCAAGTTTCAATGCCATATATTTGGAATATTCGCCATCTAATCGAATAGAAACTGCACTCATCGCGTTTCTAATCGGTTAGAAGTTATTATAACCCGGTTTTTTTGATATGTCAAGCAAATTGAAAAACCCAGTGTTTATTTTTGGTTTTGCAAAAAGTGGGTATAGGAAAAGTATAACCCACTGCACTGATCAGAAAATTCTGTAGAGAGGTCTCCTCATTATGAACTCCCCTTCTCCGGGCGACATTGCCCCGGACTTTCTTATTTCTCCTGCCGCCGGTCAGCCGCCCAGCCGATTGTCTGACCTGCGCGGTCAGCCGCCCAGCCGATTGTCTGACCTGCGCGGTCAGCCGGTACTGCTGGCATTTTCCCCTTCGCGCTGGGACCCGGCGCGGGCCGAAGGTCTGGCGCAGATCAACCGTATTCTAGGCCAGTCCGGGTTCTCCGGCGGGCTTGTGAGCCTGTCCCGCGACGGCAGCGTGACTCACGCGGCGTTTGCCGGTGAGCAGACTGCGATCCCGGTTCTCTCCGACTCCCAACTGACCGGCGCGGCCGCCGCTCTGTACGGGGTGGCCGACCGACAGGCGCTGTTCGTGGTGGACGAAACCGGCGTTGTCCGCTGGAGTTATGTCGCCGCACCCGGCGCGGCTCCCAGGGCCGACGAGCTTCTGGCAGGGCTTTCTTCGCTGCAAGCTCAGCCTGCGGCGCCTTCGAAGACTGTGCGAACCGGCCTGAACCGGCGCGAGTTCCTGGCGGCAGCGTTAGGTGTCGCTCTGGTCCTTGCTGTGCCTTTGAGTTCAGCACGGGCAAAAGAATTGCCGCCGCTGGAGCCGGCAGTGCTTCCGCCGCCGCTTGTGCCGCCGCCGCTTGTGCCGCCGTCGCCTGTGGGGACAGTGCCGGTCACGCTTCAGGTCAACGGCACCGCGCATACGCTCCAGCTTGAGCCGCGCGTTTCGCTGCTGGATGCAGTGCGGGAGCGGATCGGGCTGACCGGCTCGAAAAAAGGCTGCGATCACGGGCAGTGCGGGGCGTGTACGATGCTGGCCGATGGCAAGCGGATCAACTCGTGCCTGGCTCTGGCGGTCGCGTACCAGAGCAAGCAGATCACGACAATCGAAGGACTGGCTCAGGGGGAGACGCTGAGCCCGGTCCAGGCGGCATTTATCAAGCATGACGGGTTCCAGTGCGGGTTCTGCACTCCCGGTCAGATTGTAAGCGCGACGGCGCTGCTGAAGGAGCCTGTCGGGCCGGAAGATGCCGATGTGCGCGAGAACATGAGCGGCAATATCTGCCGCTGCGGTGCCTACCCTAACATTGTGACCGCGATTCAGGACGTTCGGAAAGGGGAGAGCAATGCACCCGTTTGAGTATTTGACGGTACAGGATGAAAAGACAGCTTCCACCACCGGAGCAGTCGCAGGCGGCGCACCGGGCGCATTGACAAACCCGGCCCGGTTCCTGGCCGGCGGCACGAGCTTGATCGATCTGATCAAGCTGAATGTCGAGACACCGTCCCATCTGGTTGATCTCTCGCCGCTGCCGCTGACAAAGATCGAGCCGATGGCAAACGGCGGCCTGAGCGTGGGCGCACTGGTCACCAATGCCGACATGGCCCATGACCCGGCGATTATCGCGAACTACCCGTTTGTCTCTCAGGCGATTTTGCAGGGCGCATCGCCCCAGCTTCGGAACATGGCGACTACGGCAGGCAATATTTTGCAGCGGACGCGGTGCTACTACTACCGGGACACGGCGACGCCCTGCAACAAGCGTGAGCCGGGGTCGGGCTGTCCGGCGATCGGCGGCTACAACCGCATTCTGGCCGTGCTGGGTACGAGCAAAGAATGCATCGCGTCCCACCCGTCGGATATGTGTGTGCCGCTGGCCGCGCTGAACGCGACCATTGTCACGAGCGGCCCGCAGGGGGTTCGGCGGATCAGGTTTACAGATTTCCATGTCGAGCCGGGCGACCATCCCGAGCGCGAGAATATTCTGCTGCCCGGCGAGATCATCACGGCGGTGGAGCTGCCTCCCCTGCCCTTCGCGGCCAAGTCGCATTACTTGAAGGTGCGCGACCGGGCTTCGTATGCGTTTGCGTTGACTTCCGCCGCCGTGGCGCTGGACATGAGCGGCGGGACGATCAAAGAAGCCCGGATCGCGCTGGGCGGGGTCGGGACTAAGCCCTGGCGGGCGTTTGAAGCGGAAAAAGCGCTTGCAGGCAAAGCGCCTACGGCTGAAAACTTCCGGGCGGCGGCTGAGGCGGAGATGAAGCCGGCGAAGGGCTACAAAGACAATTCGTTTAAGATCGAGCTGGCGAAGCGCACGCTGGTCCGGTGCCTGACGACTGTCAGTGAGATGAGTTAGGGAGTGGCCCCCCCGGCCCCCATTATTGGGGGCGGGGGGGGCTTTGATAGATATTATGAGCGAGATCAAGATCGAAAGCTCTATTGGGAAGCCGCGTGACCGGGCGGATGGGCGGCTGAAAGTCACCGGCGGGGCTAAGTACACGGCGGATATGCCGGTAAAGGGCCTTGTCTATGCGGCTATCGCGGGAAGTGAGATCGCCCAAGGGCGGCTGCTGGGTGTTGATACGAAAGCTGCGCAAGCTGTCAGGGGCGTTCTGGCAGTGCTGACAGTTGACACTATGCCGAGGCTGGCGGAGGCGGGGGCGCTGCTGAGTCAGTCCGGGCAGGGCGGCCCTCCCAGTGCGGCGGCGGGGCAGCAGTTCCTGCCGATGCAGGGTGATGTCATCCATTACAGCGGCCAGCCGATTGCACTGGTGATCGCGGAAACGTCTGAGACGGCGACTTATGCGGCGTCGCTGGTTCGGGCGCAGTATAAGAGCGAGACGCCTGATGCGGATTTTGAGTCGGCCCGGCACCGGAGCTTTAAGCCGGCTAACGGCTGGCCTGACCCGGCGGATTCCGTGCGCGGGGATGCCGGCAGGGGCTTAGGGGACGCGGCAAAGCAGGTAGATGAAGTCTATCATACAGCTTTGCAGCATCATGTTGCGATGGAGCCTCATGCGACGGTGGCGGACTGGGACGGCGACACGCTGACGCTGTATGAGCCTTCGACCTGGGTTCAGGGTGTCAGCAAGACAGTCGGAGTTTGGTTTGGAATGCCGCCGGAGAAGGTGCATGTGGTTCAGAGCTTTGTGGGCGGCTCGTTCGGCAGCAAGGGTCCGACGTGGCCGCATGTGGCCCTGACAGCGGCGGCGGCGAGGCATGTCGGCAGGCCGGTCAAGCTGGCGCTTACCCGGCAGCAGACATTCTGGTCTAACGGCTACCGGCCTCATATCCGCCATGCCGTTCAGCTAGGCGCGGCAGATGATGGGGCGCTGACGGCGATGCGGCATGATGTGACTGCCCATACAGCTTTGTTTGACAACCGGATTGTTGCGCCGGTGACTAAGAGCAGCCCGAAGCTGTATGCGTGTCCGAATGTGGAGACGTCGTACCGGATGGCGCATCTGAATCTGAGCGGTCCGTTTACGATGCGTGGGCCGGGCGAGACGCCGGGTTTGTTTGCGACTGAGTGTGCGATGGATGAGATGGCGTATGCGCTCGGTATGGACCCGATTGCGCTTCGGGTGAAGAACTACGCGGAGATCGACCCGGAAAACGGAAAGCCGTGGTCGTCTAAATCTTTGCGGGAATGCTACGCGCAGGGGGCGGCGCGGTTCGGGTGGGATAAGCGCAGTCCAGAGCCCGGCTCGATGAAAACTGCCGGCGGCAAGATGCTTGGGTACGGCATAGCGTCGATGATCTACGATGCGAAATCTGCGCCGACCTCGGCTTCGGCCCGGATGTCGGCGGATGGAACGGTGGTCTTGAAGAGCGCGACGGCCGACCCCGGCACGGGGCCGTACACGATCATGCCGCAGATCGCGGCGGATGCACTGGGCATCTCGGCGGACTTGATACGATTGGAGCTTGGCGATTCGCATCTGCCGAAAGCGCCGATTGCGGCGGGTTCGCAGACTTCGGCAAGTGTCGGGTCGGCAGTCCGGGCAGCGTCTGTATCGCTGCGCGGCAAGATCGCGGCGCTGGCTCTTGCTGATCCGGCGTCGCCGCTGTTTGGGCTGACGGAATCGCAGATCAATGTCAACGCGGGTCGTGTCGTTTCGCGTGCTGACTTCAATAGAGGCATGACTTATGGAGACATTCTCAGCCGCCATGCACCCGGTGGGATGGAAGCAGTCGAAGAGATCAATCCGTTTGCTACCTCTGAACAATTCTCGCTGTACTCTTTCGGCGCTCATTTTGCCGAAGTGCAGATTGACCCAGATTTGTGCGAAGTGCGGGTCACAAGGTATGTCGGCGCATTCGGGGCCGGGCGTATTCTCAACGCTAAGACTGCCCGCAGCCAGCTCATCGGCGGCGTGGTTTGGGGGCTGGGAATGGCGCTGCACGAAGAGACGCATTTGGACACGCGTTTAGGCCGCATCATGAACCCGGATTTGGCCGAGTACCATGTCCCGGTCAATGCAGACATCCCGGCGGATATGGACCTGTTTTTTGTCGACGAAGAAGATGCCCACGTAAACCCATTGGGCGTCAAAGGTATCGGTGAGATCGGCACGATTGGGGCGGCAGCCGCTGTCGCCAACGCTGTTTATCACGCAACAGGCAAACGTATCAGAAATTTGCCTATCACGCCGGACAAACTTATTTAACGGAACTTACGCAGGCCGAAGAGCCGTGGCAATAAATTGCTCGGCTGTCCGGTTCCCTGTCCGCGCAGGCGGACATTAGGCGTCTGCGCCCCCAGCGCAGAACTTTAGTTCCACACGCCAATTAGTGCGTGAAATCAGTCATTTAACGGAACTTATCAATTTAGGAAGCGAGAAATATGGATACTTCATTGACACCTACGGCCCCGAATATCAAGCCGGGCAAGGCAGTCGGAATGCCTCTGGACCGTGTGGACGGTCGGCTGAAAGTGACAGGCGGCGCGAAATATTCCGGTGACATGCCTGTCGCCGATGTCGTTTATGCGGCACTCATTATGAGTACGGTCGCACGCGGCACTATCACAGGAGTTGATACGCGTGCGGCGGAAGCCCAGCCGGGCGTGATTAAAGTGATCACTCCGGCGAATGCGATGCGGCTTCCGAACCAGCCGGGCAGTCCCGGTGCCAAGGCCCCCCGCCCCCAGGAGCGGGTTTTGCAGGTGCTTCAGGACCCGAAAGTGCTGTATCAAAACCAGCCTATTGGCGTCGTAGTCGCCGATACGTTTGAGCGTGCGGCTCATGCGGCGTCCCTGGTCAAATTTCAGTATGACACCAAAGCGCCGCGCACGGAGATGGACAAGGAAAAACGAAGCGCGTATAAGCCGGAAAAGGCCAATCAAGACGAAACGGACTCCAAGCGCGGTGATGTCAATTCCGGCATGAGTCAGGCCGCGACGAAAATTTCCGAAACCTATGTCACGCCTGTCGAGAACCATAATCCCATGGAGCCACATGCGACGCTGTCCATGTGGGAAGGAAACAAGCTGACCGTTTACGATACTACTCAGGGCATCTTTGGAACACGCAAAGTGCTGGCTAAGACATTCGCGCTGCCGGACGACAATGTCCGCATCGTTTCCCACTTCCTGGGCGGCGGCTTCGGCTGCAAAGGCTCCGCCTGGTCTCATGTCGTGATTTCGGCATTGGCAGCCAAGCAGGTCGGGCGACCGGTCAAATTAGTTTTAGAGCGGACTCAGATGTTCGGCCCTGTCGGATACCGGCCCCGGACAGAGCAGGATATTCGGCTCGGCGCAGCCCAGGGAGGAGCGCTGACAGGGGTAGTGCATGATGTCCACACGCAGACCTCTTCGTTTGATGAGTTCGTGGAAGCATCTGCATCCGTAACGCGCATTTTGTACGATACGCCGAACGAAGAGACTTCGCACCGCGTCATCCGTTTAGATGTCGGGACACCGACTTATATGCGAGGGCCGGGAGAATCCACAGGAACTTTTGCCATCGAATCGGCGATGGATGAGCTGGCCTATGCGCTGGACATGGACCCGATTGCCCTTCGCTTGAAGAACTACGCCGAGAAGGACCCGGAGAGTGGCAAGCCGTGGTCGTCCAAATCCCTGCGCGAGTGCTACCGAGTTGCTGCCGAGCAGTTCGGCTGGGATAAGCGGACTCCCGCGCCTGGTTCCATGAAGACTGCTGACGGCAAGCTCCGAGGCTGGGGCATGGCAACTGCGACTTATCCGACACGGCGCAGCAAATCGTCGGCAATGGCCCGCCTGCTGCCCGACGGCAGCGCGTATGTCCAGGCAGGCTCTCAGGACCTGGGGACCGGGACGTATACAGTTATGACCCAGACCGCAGCCGATGCGCTAGGTTTGACGCCTGAAAGTGTCCTGTTTGAGCTTGGCGACACGACGATGCCCGAAACTCCCGTGTCCGGCGGTTCGCAGACAGCGGCCAGCACAGGCTCTGCTGTGCAAGCCGCAAGCAAAGCCGCCAAAGCCAAGGCGATCGGTCTGGCAGTCGCCGACCCCGCTTCTCCGTTGTCCGGCCTGAGCGCAGACGACATCGATGTCAAAGATGGCACTATGTCTTCAAAGACTGATCCGACAAAGAGCGAAACATACACGGCACTAATCGCTCGTCAGAAGCTACCGAACATTGAAGCTAAAACAGACTCTGCGCCGGGACCGGAAAAAGACGAATATGAGATGCATTCGTTTGGCGCTGTCTTTGCGGAAGTGGAAGTGGATCCCGATTTCGGCGAAGTCCGGGTGAAGCGCGTTGTCGGTGCATATGGGGCAGGCAATATCCTGAACGCCAAGACGGCCCGGAGTCAGTTAATCGGCGGTATCGTGTTCGGTATCGGGATGGCACTGCTGGAAGAGACTGTTCTGGATACGCGGATTGGCCGCGTGATGAACGCGGATCTGGCGGAGTACCATGTCCCGGTGAATGCAGACGTTCCTGAAATCGACATCACGTTTGTTCCGGAAACCGATCCGCATGTCAATCCGCTGGGTGTCAAAGGGATCGGTGAAATCGGCATTACCGGCGTCGTCGCCGCTATTGCTAATGCCGTATATCATGCGTCGGGCCAGCGTGTGCGCGATCTGCCGCTGCGGCTGGACAAAGTCATGCGGACAGTGTAGGAACCCGTTCGGAACCCACCTCCTTGCTTCGCAGGGGTCCTCCCCAAAGGGGAGGACTAGGAGTTTAGAATTAAACCGTAGGGGTGCTGCTTGCTGCGCCCTCTGCTCCGTTCTTTTCTTCCTGCACTTACTCCTCGTCCTGCACT
Source organism: Janthinobacterium lividum (assembly GCA_050954545.1). GTDB lineage: Bacteria > Armatimonadota > Armatimonadia > Armatimonadales > Capsulimonadaceae > JANXMY01. Next base: position 31,829 of record JBPBQB010000285.1, read on the forward strand.
TACTCCTAGTCCTCCCCTTTGGGGAGGACCCCTGCGAAGCAAGGAGGTGGGTTCTTATGCCCAAGAAAATCAAACATACATGAAAGAACTGGAAGAAATCGTTGGAGCTTGGAACGCCGTCTGCGCCGAAGGCCGCGAAGTGCTGCTGGCGACTGTGGTTCAGGTCAGCGGCTCGACTTATCGGCGGCCCGGCGCTCGGATGCTGCTGGCATCCGAGGGCCGGCTGGCCGGCTCGGTCAGCGGAGGCTGCCTCGAAGGTGACTTGGTCAAAAAAGCCCAGTGGCGCACCCGCGACGGCGCGGCTCTGGTCACTTATGACTCGACCGATGAAGACGATGTCGTCTGGGGCTTCGGCCTCGGCTGCAACGGCGTCGTCCAGGTGCTGCTGGAACGTGTCTCACCCGAAGCCCCCGGCCCATTAGGGCTTTTGCAGGCAGTCTTAACCGAGCGTCAGCCGGGGGTGGCCGCAACCGTGATTGACGGCGAAAATGAAGAGTGCATCGGTGAGCGTCTGCTGCTGATGCCGAACGGCAGCCTGGTAGGTACTATTCAGGACGCCGCGCTTTCGGCCCAAATCGAAGCCGATGCCTATGCGGTGCTGGCGGCCCAGAAGTCGCAGACACAAGCATATACGCTGCCGGGCGGCAGAACTGCGATTGTTTTTCTCGAAGCAGTTTTACCGCCTATGCCGCTGGTCATTTTCGGTGCGAACCATGATGCCCTGCCATTGGTCCGCCTTGCTAAAGAGCTGGGATGGCATGTCACGGTCGCGGATACTCGGGCGGCACAAGCTCGCCCCGAACGCTTCCCGGATGCCGACGCTGTCCTGGCAGGCCCAATTGAAACTGTGGTCGGCGGAGCAGGTCTGACCGCTCAAACCGCCGTGGTCGTGATGACTCACAACTACCCCGACGACAAGCGTGTCCTACGGCGTTTGCTGGAAACTCCGGTTTCCTACATCGGGCAGCTTGGGCCTCGTGCCCGCACGGAGCGCCTGCTGGCCGAGATCAGCGACGACGGGCTGCAAATCAATGAAGACCAGCGGAGCCGCCTGCATGGCCCGGTGGGACTGGACCTCGGCGCGGATACTCCTGAGCAGATAGCGCTCTCGATCATCGCCGAGATCCAGGCTGTTCACGCCGGGCGAACCGGCGGCTACCTGCGTGACCGGCGGGCGTCGCTGCATCCTCACCCCACCCTCACGGCAGCAGTACCAAGTCAGCAGCGAGTGCAGGCGACATGTGCGATTTAGGGAAGCCGCGTGTCGGCCTGATTCTACTTGCCGCTGGTGCATCAAGACGGCTGGGAACACCCAAGCAGCTTCTGACCGGTAGCGACGGGCAAAGCCTGATCCGTCATGCCACCCAGACTGCTCTCACTTCAAGTTGCCATTCCGTAGTCGCCGTAATTGGCTCTTCCGCAGACAGTATTGAAGCAGAGCTTATTGGTCTGCCACTCACCATCGTCATGAACCCCGATTGGCAGACCGGCATGGCCTCTTCGCTCAAGTCCGGCCTAGCCGCGCTGACAGATGACAGTACGTTCGACGCCATCATTGTCATGCTCTGCGACCAGCCGATGGTGACCACCGAACTGCTGAACTCTTTGATTACGGCCTATCGAGATACCGGCCACCAGATCGCTGCTTGTGAGTACGGCGAGACTGTCGGTGTTCCTGCCCTCTTCGGCCAATCCCTGTTTGACTCGCTGGCGTCTCTAACCGGCGACGAAGGCGCCCGCCGGGTCATCCGCGATTATGCCGGCTCAGTCACGCGTATCCCGTTTCCTGAAGGACGTTTCGACATCGATACGCCGCAGGATGCGGCGAGATTAAGAGCCCCCCTGCCCCCAATAATGGGGGAGTCAGAGTAGGGGCGCTGATTGCTGCGCCCTTATATCCTTCTTGCTGCGCCCTTCTGTTCTTTTCCGGTTCCCCCATTATTGGGGGCTACGGGAATCTAATGCATCTTAAACGGCCCGCCGTGCGCTTCTGGCTCCATCTCCGGGCGCGACGAATCCGACACGACTTCATGCATTTCCAGCACATTCGCCTTTGGGTAGGCGTCCTTCGGCAGTGTGCCCGACTGGGCATGGCCCTTCATAAACGCATCTGAGCGGACCCAATTCAGGAAATCCTCGCGGCTGTCCCAAAGCGTAAAGACGACATACGGATCGCCGTCGTTGACAGGCCGGAGCACTTGGTTCGAGATAAACCCCGGCATCCCGTCCACGAGGCCCGCCCGCTCCCGAAACGCTGTCTCAAACGCCTCCGCATATTCAGGCTTGACATAGATTCGATTAGCCACTGTAATCATCGCAAAAGTTTCTCGCTTTCATGTTATATTATCCAGCTTTTCGACACTGACGAATTTCATAGATTTTGCCATCACCCAGCCGACCATCCCAAGAGAAGCAGATAACTGATACCCTTTAATTTCGTTTTCAATGAGATAGGTGAGTACACTGTCATCAGAGCGATTCCACGTACCAGGCCAGCAATATTTTTGTCCATCCTCAAATAGGTCTCGGTTATCACTGTAGATGCTTTCGACGTTCGTTTCGTTAATATCGAAAATGATTGTCCCAAAACTATCCGACTCGAAGTGGTAAGCGGCAACCTCTGTAAACACAATATCTGTGTATTCCCGGTAAGTCGGATACTCGTAAGACGTATGAAAGCAAATCTCTTTCTTATCCGCATCGACGCAGTAGGAATGCAGATTGTTATCATGGACTGAGAGTTCTGGTGGGGTTTCCATTTATTAGATGTCCTGCGTAGTTCCCTGCCCTGAACGGCAGGGCTTTAAAAGTGCAAGCTCCCACCTTCGTGGGCGAAGACTAAATGCGTTTGCATTTCCTGTGCCCGCGAAGGCGGGGAATTGCTTTACTAAAGCACGGGGGTTCAGCCCCGTAACTTCTTGTTCACTCACTGACTCTCGCACCAGGCCAGAACATCGGCGAAACGCAGCGTCTCTAATGCACCGAACAATGCATGGCGGCTGATGCGGGCGCGAGCAATCGCGGGGCTTGTCAGGCCGCACAGAAACCGGGTCTGCTGACGGGGGTCGCGCAGGGCATCGGGGTGGGATGCCAAAAGCGTTTTCCAGGCGGGCATATCCAGCAGGTCTTCAGGAGACGGCAGATCGGGCATGGGCGGGAAGACTGCGGCTTGACCGGTCAGGCAGAACGTGCAGTGGCCGCAGGGCTCTGTGCGCTTTTCGCCGAAGTAGCCGACCAGAGCGTTGGTCTGGCAGCCTTCGCGGGTGACCAGTTTCAGCACCATGCCGAGGCGCTTGACTTCCGCCTGTTCGCGTCGGGTAAAGCGTTCGGCAAGGTCGGCGGCCAATGCTTCGGAGTCTTCGGTGTCGTGGCCGCGCGTGTAGCGCTGACGGACATCGGCGACTTTGAGCTTGGCCCAGCCCTGTTCTTCCAAGTATTCCAAAGCCCGAATAATGCGGCGGCGCTCGACTCCGAGTTCGGCAGCGGCGTCGTCCGGGTTCAGCGCGTACCAGATTTTGCCGTGTTTGGCGTAGTTGAAGAGGTCACGGACCAGATCGGCGTGAGGCCCCTGGAACTTGGCGATGATTTGAGGCAGCGAAAGAAGAGGCTGGACTTCGTAGCCCGCGTAGAACGGTGTGCCCTGATGGAACACTCCATCGATTTCCAGATAGGTGAGGGCCGTTCGCAAGACTAATTGCCGGATGTCGTGCTGACTGGAGAGGCTGAACAGGGCGAGATCGAACTCTTTGCCGCGTGACAGCAGATCATCCAGCAGCGATTTCAGCGACGCTTCCGTCGGCGTGTCCCCGTAGGCAAAGTTTTCCAGGGTCGGAATATCTTCCGGGCAGGCCAGCAGCTCGACGGTCGATTTCAAGCCGTCCCGCCCTGCCCGTCCGATCTCCTGGCTGTAGCTTTCCAGAGACTTCGGCAGGTTGTAATGGTAGACGTACCGGACCGCGGCTTTGTCGATGCCCATGCCGAATGCGATGGTCGCAACGACAATGCCCTGGTCCGAGGCCATCCAGCGGTCCTGGACTGCTGACCGGACGGCATCATCCAGCCCGGCATGATACGCTTCGGCAGGGAAGCCGTCGGCGGCCAGCAGGGCAGCAACCCGTTCGGCAGTCTTTTGCAGCGTGACGTAGACAATGGCCGGGCCGGGCGGACGCTTATGCAGGCGTTTCAGCAGCAGCGCATCTCGGTCTTCGGCCCGGACGGTTAAGATGCTGAGATTGAGATTAGGCCGGTAAAAACCGGTCACAATCGCCCCGGCTTTGGGGATGTTGAACGCCGCTTCGATGTCCTTGACGACCGCCGGGGTCGCCGTTGCGGTAAGCGCCAGAACACGCTCGGCCTGAACAGTCTTGGCCGCTTCCGCCAGCTTTAAGTAATCAGGCCGGAAGTTGTGCCCCCACTCCGAGATGCAGTGGGCCTCATCGACTGCGAACAAAGCGATCTTCGTGCGCGTCAGCATACTCAGGAAGCGCTCATTGTTGAAGCGCTCCGGGGCGACATACAGCAGCTTCAGCGTGCCGTTTTCGAGCCGGGCGGTGACATCGCGGACTTCTTCGCCGGTCAACGTCGAGTCGAGCCGGGCGGCGGCGATCTTGTGGCGTTGTAGAAAGTCGATCTGGTCTTTCATCAAGGCGATCAGCGGCGAGACGACGAGGGTCAGACCTTCGTATCTAAGGGAAGGTAACTGGTAGCAAAGCGACTTGCCGCCTCCCGTGGGGAAAACGGCGAGAGCCGCGCCATGGGCGTGAAGGGCATCGATAACTACTTCCTGGCCGGGCCGAAACTCGGAAAAGCCGAAATGTTTCTGAAGAAGCTGAGCCGGTGTCTCGTCGGTGATCGCCTGCGCCTGCGTGATTGTATCCATTGTCTTTTATGTCCTTCCGTGGTGAAGAAAATCTTTCCAATCATAGTTCCGGTGTCTTGACTGAAAAGATGGTAAAATACTGGTATGAAACGCGTTCATTTGAGATTAAACCGAATGCCGTTGATCCGAGCCACTTTATTTATTCCCCTTGCGGTCTCGGGACTCCTCCTTATGCCGCGCCATGCTGCCGCTCAGATCGCAGTCGATGGTCCGCCAACACCGACCGCACACACGCTGTCGACCTGGTTCCAGCAGCATATCCCCGTAAAATTCCAGGCGCATAAGCGGTTTGAAGTGCAGCCGCTGTCCAATACCGGGATGGATGATTATCTGCACGACTGCGATGCCGATTCCGATAACGCCCACTCTGATAATTCCGATCCAGGCAATAACCCTGAAGACGATGACAGCGATATTGATGGCGTGTTTGTGGACGATCCGCCGCAGATCGTTTTGCGCGTCCCCGACTCCGGTCAACTCGACTTCTACACGTTCGCCCACGAGTACGGCCATTATGTCTGGTTCGATGTTCTGAGCAAAGACGACCGCAAACGCTATAAAAAACTGTATGAGCATCAAAAATCTGCGAACCATCTTATCACGGATTACGCGGCAGAAAGTGTCGAAGAAGGCTTTGCCGAAGCGTTTTCCTACGACATCAATGATCCTGTCGCCTTGCAGCATGAAGACGCCCTCTCCTATCAGTTCCTGAGCCGGTGGGCAGCCCCTCCGCCCACGCCATGACTTTCGACATACACGCCGCCCGGCCCGAAGAGGCCGAAGCCGTACTCGAAATCTTAGGGCTGGCGTTCGGCCTGGACATCGATGCCGCCCGGCCGATCTTCTACGCCGATCCTTACTACGACCTGTCTCATAAGCGGGTCCTTTCCCTGCCCGGCGTTGGCATTGTCTCCTGCCTGACCATTGTCCCGACAGAGATTTGCATCGGCGGCGTCCCCGTCCGTGCCGGTGGCATTGCCGGGGTCGCGACCCGCCCCGCTTTCCAGCGCCGGGGCTATGCTGCTGCCCTGCTCGAAGCCACGGTTCCCGTGCTTGCTAAGGAGTTCGGTTTTCCGCTCTCTTTGCTGCATCCAATTGATGCTCCTTTCTACCAGAAGTTCGGCTGGGAATACGCCTCGCGCCATGTCCGCTGGCTCTCCGCCCCTGTTTCCCTGCCTCAGAACGCTGAAGCCGAGCGAGTCCGGCCTGCCACTGCCGACGATTGGCCGGCCATTCGCCACCTGCATGAGACGCTGACATGCACCGGCACAGGAACGTTTCGGCGTGACACCTGCCGCTGGTTACTTATTCAGATGCCCGTCCTAGGCCGCGAAGCCTTCGTTTACGAAACCAACGGCGAAATCTCAGGCTATATTATTTGGGAGCGTCATGACGTTCTGCATCTGCTGGAAATGCTCGGCGCGACAGTAGACACCCAGGATGGCCTTCTTGGATTTCTTGCTCGTCAGCCCGATGCTCTTGTCGAGTGGACAGTCTCGCCAGAAATATTGTCCCACTTCGGCCTCTCCAGTGCTGGACTGACACCCGAGCCCGGTGTCACGCTGCGTGTTGTAGACCTCAAAGCCGCCCTATCCACTCTGCACTCGATCCATTTCGCGCCGATTCTTGCCAAGATTGGCACTACCCTGACCATTATCGCTGACGATCCGCAGTCGCCGCAGAACTCGCGCTTGATTGTTCTGACACCTGACAGCGTTATCATAGCTGACCAGATTGCCGGCCCCTGGCTGCGTATCGACATCCGCACCCTCGCCCGTCTATATACAGGTGACTTGCTGCCGTCTGAAGCTGCTGCGAGTGGAGCGATTTTCATTGATAGTCCACAGACGCTTGCTTTGGCCGACCGACTTTTTCCATTGCGCCAACCCTATGTCGCGCCGCTGGACCAGTTTTGAGCAAAAGTGTGAGGTGAGGCGGGTACAATATTCGCGCAGCAATTTTACAAACAACCAATGTCGTCTCAGCGTAGACATTTTTAGACTTGGAACCGGCACTGGAAGTGCCGGTTCCAATTACGCAACTAAGCTACAACCAATTACTATTTGAGGAGAACGCATGGCACTTACCGAGCGATTTTATGGCGCAAATACCGCAGGCACATCCCGGACTATTCAGGATTTTGGACTGAGCGATACCAAAGGCATCTACCAATACACGGCTAAACTGCGGGTTAAAGGCCTTTTGGTAGTCGTCTTTTTCTCCCCTGACTCGCCGCCGTCTGTGAAGGCACTGGAAACGGTGCAGGCGTGGACTGCTGAGACACCGACGCAAAAATGGACGGCGATTGGAGTGGCGGAAGGTGACCGGGCAGAACTCGCTCAATTTGCGGAGGCACATGGCCTCACCAATGTCTCAGTCGTGCTGGACTTTGAGCTGTATCAGACCCGCATGTGGGGTGTCTCGCACTTACCGAGCATTTATCTGATCTCGGGGAAGACAGGGCGGGTGCTGCAAAAGATCGTCGGCGAAGATGCAGACGCTTTAGACGGCATGAAGAAGATGCTGGCGGATGAAGTCGGCAAGATACTCGCCGCCGAAGAAGCGGCCAAAGCTGCCGCCGAAAAGGCCGCAGAAGAGAAGAAGGCCGCCGACGCAGCAAAAGCGGCAGAAGCCGCCAAACCTGCTGCCTGAATCTGAGAAATTGGATGGCGGCTCAGAGCGGGCGACTGAAGTCGCAGCAACAAGTACGCAAAACCTGCCTACGCAGGTTAATACAGAGAAGCTAAATATGGAAGTTCCGTATTAGTCCACGGAGGTGGACTTTGTGCTTTTGTTGCCGTGACTTCAGTCACCCAGCACAGTTTTCTGAGAGACAAAAAAAGCCGTCGCCGCAATCCCTGCGCGGCGACGGCTGCCCTCACAAGTGGAGCGGCAAGATAAGGAGATCACATCTGTCTTGACGCCTTGCCTCGACCAAATGTTCCCCTGGACTGCAAAACTAAGACGCATCCAGGTAATTTTGCGTGTCTTATGTCTGCGCTTTGCCTGCCTCTACTGCCATCCTAATCCGGCAAAGTCGAAGTTGACTTTCTTGGTGCGCGTCGAGTAATAGAACGTCAGGTTGCGCCCTAAAATACGCCGACTGACTGAGTATTCGACATCCTGATAGGTATCCGTGATGTAGCGCTCGAAGGATTCCGCAAGGCCGACCCCCCAATCGTTATTGATCCGATAAGAGACCGTGCTGAACAGGCTGCGGTCGTTGAGCGGCAGGCCATAGCTGCCGGAGAACGAGACATTGACGCGGGGGAACAGGGCAGCGGAATAGATCGCCGTCAAACGGTGCTGCGTCGTGCTTTGCAGCAGTGCCTGCAAGGGGTTCAGGCCGGACGACGATGTCCCAAGCTGACTGAGCAGCGGGTCGTAGCTGAACGTATAGTTTAACGACAGCGTATCGCTTTTGCGGAAAGTCCGGCTCAGACCTAAGTTGGCCGCCACTGTCGGCGCGAAGCTGTTGTTGACCCCGCCCCAGGCTTGACCGACAGAAATCGAATCGGTCAATTGCGTTCGCCTGTCTAAATGCATCGGCGCGGTGTAAAAGCGCATGGTCGCCGACGTTGTAGAAACCGGCGTGACTACACGCCCAGTCTCAGGAGAGCTTTCGGTGAGCTGCCCGTGCTCGATTCCAAGATCAGTCGTGTAATTGACTCCGGAGTGGCCGAGCATATGCGGGTTTGTCTGAAGATAGGTGTTGAGCGTCATGCTGCTAGCGCTGTACCCGCTGTCACCGGGATCACGGCTGCCGGAAGCGCTGACATTGAATGAGAAGCCGTTGAACTGGTGCGACAGGTTGGAAGACGCGTATAGGCTGCGATGCTCCGGGAAATCGACCAGAAAGTAGCTGCTGGTCTGCTCGTCGAAACGCTGAGTGTGTGTCCACTGAGCACCCCAATCAGCGCGGGTAAGGCCGCTGACAAGAAGCTGACCGGAACCGTTTCGTCCGGCATCATAGCTTTGCTCCAAGTCGAGCGCCATGCCGTGCGGAGCAGCCTGCGTATTGAAGAACGATGCACCGATGGTCAGCGAGTTGCCGATATTTGCACCGTTCACGGCGGCGTTCCGCAGATAGATGGTTCCCCGGCTGTGCGTCGTGACATTGTAATAAAATGGCACGTTCAGGTAGACCCCAGCCGATCCGACTCCTACAAGCTGCTGCCCGAAGATTTGGTCCGTGTTCATCGGCATGACATGATACATCACCGATAGCAGCTTCCGGCCATCGCTGTAAATAGTCGCCCGACGGAACTGGATCTGATCGTTCGGGTCTGCGGTAATAGCACGGGCGGAGACCACGACACGACTGCTGGAAAGGTCGACAAACCGGTAAGGATTGTTCAGCATCGGCAACTGAGTGACATCCACCGGCTGCTGCATGGTTTCAAGATCAAGTCCGGTGACAGTGACCGCTTCGGCGGTATCCGCGAGAATTGCCGTCCCACTGGCAGTTAGCAGGTCGTAGCGGACTTCCGAGGCTCGCATGGTGTGACGGCCCCGCTGCAGGACTGCCCCCCGTGCCAATACAGTCTGTGTCTTCAAGTCGACTTGAAGAGAGTCGGCTGTGATGTCCAGAGATTTGTAATCTAAATGAGCGGATCGGTTTTTCCCGTCGGCTTCGATAATATGCGTGTCCGCGCTGTAGATCAGATACTGCGGGCAATCGACCCGGATCCAGCGGGCATCTTTGTTAAACAGTGACTCACGGTCGGCAGTAAACTCTACGGATGCGGTTGAGGCGGGTGCCCCTTCCATGCCGCCGCCGAATGCAGCGGCGGTGACTTTCGCCGTGCCGGGTGTGGAAACGCTTGTCAGGGACACGCGAGCGACACCGGAAGTCGTGGAGGCAGTGTCCGGCGTGAGTGTCCCAAGCGTCGTCGTGAAGCGCACCGACGTACCATCCGGAGCAGGATGACCGCCGCTGTCCTGCACGGTCGCCGTGATGACGGTGCTGCTTTTCCCATCCGAATAGATGACATCCGGCGCGGCAGAAACGCCGATGCTGCCCTGACCGGAGGCATAGCTGGGCTGCGCCGTAGAAGTCAGAGTAAGCAGCAGGAAGAACAGTGCCGCTGCAGTGCGAAACGGGGAGAGGAGCATAATAATGCCTTAACCGGACAGAAACGAGAAGTCGCAAAAACAAGAAGATGTCGAAGGCGGCGAAGGAGCAATCTTCCTTCGCCGCGATAAAATAGTCAGAGGTTAGTCGGTACTGCCGGCGAATTCCCAGCCATTACGGCGACTGGCGATACTCAGTATGACGTCTCTGCGGCTGCTAGAATGGTACCGGAGGCGGATTGCCGGCCACGACTGTGACCGGAGTGGTGGTGGTGGTTGTCGTCGTTGTGCCGCTGCTGTTATGGCTGCTGTGATGCGCGGCAGTGATGCCGATCGCAATCGCCGCTGCCAGAAGGACACCCAGCACAATCGTACCGGCATTGCTCCGGTGACGGTGACGGACATCCGGCACAAATGCCTGCCGCCCCTGCATCGTGTCGGCGTTCAGGGCAGAGACCACTTTCCCGGCAGCATCATTGATTGCACTTTGCAGCAGCGCCGCCGGGTCGTCCACTGTGTTATAAGAAATGCCGTGGCCGGAAGCAGCCAGCACCTTCACCGCGACGCCGGTCTCGGTGTTGTAGAGAGTAGCTGTGATGAGCAGGCTCACGGTCCGAGACTGAGTATCAGTCGTAATCGACTCGACTGTTCCAAGCAGGTAGCCGTCAGTCGCAACCTGATCAGCCAGCTTTCGGCCTTTTTGAGCTGTATCGTAGGGAGGTGCGATGTCGGTTTCCGAAATGCCTTCCAGGCCGGAATCCTGCACCGCCCGCTGCATCTGGGGCAGAGTCGGTGAGAAGCTGTCGGCTTTGTAGCGGCCGATGACATTCAGCCGCATCTTGATGGCGTTTTCAACGCGTGCCCCGACGATGTCTCCGTTGAAGCCGTTTGCAGGTGCCGAAGCGGGAATGCCGTTGACAAACGGGAACATCAGGATCGTGTGGATCGGGCCTTCCGTCGGCGGAACGGTCGGCATATGGATTGCCGCCAGATCCGCCGCCGATGTCGGCTCTGCTGCCTGTGCTGATGCCGCGACAGGCATCAGCAGCATGGCCGCCGAGGGCAGAAGCAGCGATAGCGCCAGCATCAGTGCCAAAGAGCGTTTCGGACGAGAATAGTGTCCTCGGGTCATGAGATAGGGTTCCTCTCTGCGATGCATCAGAAGCGGCCTCGTTTGGGCAGGCTGTTCATGGAGCGAATTGAGCTTCGGATAGAAGCGCCAGTCAGTCCGAGGGACAGTGGATCACTAAAGATGTAATTATTGGTATAACCGGACTGCCCGTTGTCAGCCGAGTCGCGTGCTCCTACCCGGTAGAAGAGCGAGGTGCTGCCGGGGAAGTCGGTATTGAGGTTGATGTTGTTGAACACAACCGCTGTTCCGGCGGCAACAGAGATCGTCGTGCTTGTCGCGCCGCTCTGGTTCGGGTTAGTCTGTGGGCTTAGCACGGTATAAGCGCCTGCGGCAGCAGCGTATGTCTTCACGTTGCTGTTGAAGCCGGGGTTGTCACTGATTTGCAGAATGTAGTCATTCGCACCAGCAGTTGCAGGAACGGTGACGTTGACATTCGTTGATCCCGTATTGGTAACGGCAGCGCCGCTGACTGCGACCGGTTCGATGTAGGTGATCGTGTTGGTTCGGCGCAGGCCAGTCAACTGGAACGTCTCATCGTGTCCCGTCGTTGTGGTTCCGCTTGTGTTGGTATTGGTGTTTGTGCTGGTTCCACTGGTATTTGTCGTTCCAGTGGTTGTACTTGTTGTGGTTCCAGCGGTACTCGTACCACTCGTGCTTGTGTTGGTGCTGGTACTTGTCGTGTTACCGTTGGTACCGGTTCCTGGGTTGATCGTTCCTGTACTGATTGTCGACGGCTGGATGTAGAGGCCCTCAATCGCGTAGGAGACCCGGCTGCCGAAGCCTAACCCCGTTCCAGGAATGCCATGGATGAAATCAGTGTTGATCGTGGTCGTCGTCGTGGTCGATGTGACGCCGAATGTGGAAACTGCGAGAGTGACCAAGGTGGTACTATCTGTGGGGTCAGGCTTCGAGGCAGTAACGGTAGTCTTTAAATTGAAGTCATCAAAGACTTCCAGACTTTTGCTGGCCTGAGCGAATAACGGCACCTGACCATAGCCATTGATTCCAAGCAGACCGGTTGTGGTTGTGGTCCCCGTCGTTCCTGTGGTCGTACCGGTCGTTCCACTCGTGTTTGTATTCGTACTGGTACTGCTGCCGCTGGCAGAAGACACGACGCCGACCCCGGCAGAGACAAGAAGCTGAGCGCTGGAAAGATCTGATGGCGAATCACTGCGGTAGACATGGAACTCCAGAAAGTTCTGCGAGTTGATATTTCCGATATTTCCGGTGATCCGGACTGCAACCGGGATGAAGCCTCCCGCAGCAGGATAGCCGGCAGGCAGGTTGGTCGATCCACCGCCGACGTCAGTCGCACGGCCTGAAATAGCAGCGACTCCGCTGACATTCGCGCCGCCCAGCGAGTTATCGCTATGACCTGCTTTGATCGCTTCCAGCAGCAATCCAGCGGACAGCAGAGCAATGAGGATGCCGCCGAGGCCCTTGAACGGGCTGGAATGAGTCGATGTCGTGGGCGCATCTGCGGAAAGGTCCGCAGACGTTGCTGTTTGATACGAACCCGTTGCTTTGTCAACTGTATAAGCCGGCAAATGGTAGATGGCGGTCGCCCGGTCCCCCGGCTCGATGCCGAGGCCGAGATCCGTGATCTCCGCATTGGAGTCGTTGTCGGACGCGTCAGCAATCCGTATTGTCCCGACGTATCTGCCGCCCCGGCTGATCAGCATGTCCAGACCGGCATACATGCCGTCACGGGTTCCTTTGTTGATCGTGACCGTGACATTATGACCGTTCAGCGTGTTGTTGCCGGAGATCAGCACCGTTGCGACCGGCAGAGCAAATCGGCTGAGCTGCTTGACGGCGTTGAAAGCGGCATTGCCGAACGCTTCGTTCACAAGCTGCTCTTCATCGTCGACAGGAATGGGCCGTGGATTTGAGAGTCCTTCCGCCAGTGCGCCGTTGAGCAGGAAACCGGACTTCGGATCGATCACGCGGATGGCGAGGCTGACTTTTGCCTGACGGCGATCGCGTGAGAACGAAATCGAGGAGATTTCTCCGGCAACGATTGCATCCACGCCCAGCGACTGACCAAGCCGCTCGATGCTGGAAAGGTTCAGCGGAGGGGTCAAGCTCTCGTTCTGAATGCCGGTCAGGAGCTGCTCACGCGGCAGAACCTGATAACGGTTGAGCTTGGCAAGCTGAACAACAAACGAGTCGGAGGCCAGGCGTCCAACATCACTGCTGCCGTAGCCGGATGGATTGGCAAAATCCAGGACGGCCCATGTCGGCTGCCGTGCCGACAAGACCTGTGCCTGCACCGCGGGACCGCGAAGCAGAAACAAGCCGAGAACGGGCAGCGCCATCAGCAGCGAGAGCATCAAACTGAGTGGCCGCGCGCTCCAATGCTTTTTCAAATGTTTCACTGAGTGAAGTTCCTCCTAAAATCGTTGGCGGGGGTCTATAGGTTGGCGCAGGAGATTACTCCTGCGCCATCGTTGCTGCGTTCGTGCTATTTCCCCGTCGGAATGCTCAGGGTCACCGGAGCGTAAACCCGGATCCAGTAAGCCTGCCAGGGCTGAAGGGTCGCTCCGGCAGACACCGGCACGTAGGCAGTGCCGTTGTAGGAATACAGAAGTGGCGAAACCAGATGATACGCACTTCCAGTCGCATCTGCGAACGAGCGGCTTGCGCCATCCGAACCGGCGAACGTCAGGCTGTTAACCGCGACGCCTGCGGTGCTTGGAACACCGATCTGATTCCATGCCGGGTTGAGAGCGACCTTCACCGACCCCGTCAGTACCGTGCCGGTCTGAGTGACCGCTGTCGCGCTCTTGAGATAGACCCAGTAGCCGACCCCAGGTCGCAGCGCGTCGGCAGGTGCAGTCGGATCGAGAGCATACGCGCCGGTCAGCGGGTTCCAGACCGCGACATTGGAGCGGTTGCCGTTAGGCGTCGTTCCTGTTGCTGCCGTGTTCAGCGCTCCGAAGAGGCCACTGAACCCGAGGGCACTGTAGTCATACGGCGTCGACACGAACTGGATCCCGGCCGGGAATGTATACACCGGCTGAAGACCGGATGTGCCGGTGAAGTCTGCCCGAGCAAAGCCGTTTGGCGGCACTGTCACTGTCTGACTGGCAGTGACCACTCCATTTTCCGACGCCGTGACTGTGTACGTGCCCTGCAGCAAGCTCAAGGTGTAGTTGAGCGGACTGCCATCTCCGGCAGGAGCGGCGGGTGAAGACGCTGTGGTCGTAGTCGCCGTGGTGGCCTGCTGATTGGCGGTATTGACAGCCGTGACTGTGACTCCCATCAGCGCAGTGGTACTGCCCGTTGCGGTCACAAGACCTCCCAGCGTCCCGTTGACAGCTACCCCGAGGATAATGTCAGGAACAGTGGTCGTCGTGCTGCTGGTGATCGTCACGATGATTGGACTGCTCGTCCCATATCCGGTTGCCGAAGCGGCGACCGAGTAGGAACCCGGTGAAAGACTCGGCACCGTATACGTGCCATCGGTCGCAGTTGTTGCCGTGGCCGGTGTGAGCAGGCCATTTCCGGTGAAGAAGACCGTGGCGGAGGCAATCGGATTGCCGCTGCTGTCGAGCACTCTTCCTGTCGCTGAACCTGGTCCTGGAACCAGGGTGAAGTTGACAGTAGTAGTTGACCCGGTCGTAACAACCGTCGACGCGGAAGTCGCGATGCCGAAGCCGGCTTTGGTCGCCGTGCCGATATACGTGGCCGGCGGAATTGTGGTCAGCGTGTAAACGCCATTCGCATTAGTCAGTGCGGTGTATGTCTGACCGTCCGTCGACGTGAAGCTGACAGTAGCGCCCGGAACCACGTTCTTGCTGGCGGTGTTATCCGTGACCGTACCGGTGACTGTGCCGGGGTTAGCAGTCGATAAGGTCAGATTGGCTGACTGGGTCGTATCGCCTTCTACAACGAACAAGACGCCTTTGTTAGATGTCGTGCCGATGAAGCCGGTGCGGTAGGCCGCCAGCGTATAGCTGCCAGGCTCGATGCCGACAATGCTATAGTTTCCCGCACTGTCAGTCGTGGCGCTGAAAGTGCCGCGTCCAGGGATGGTCGGCCCAAGACCCGACTGCAGGTAAATTGTCGCGCCGCTGATGCCGGAACCGACGACACCATTGCCACTGGTAGAGCGGATCGTGCCGGTGATCGTGCCCGTTCGCAGGTAGCTGACAATGTTGTGGATCAGGCCCTGGCGCACGTTTCGCACTTGGTAGGTATCGTAGTTCGGCTTGAAGCTGGCTGTCCTTCGGTAGAATTCAGAGCTGACTCCTTCCAGTCCGAATGTCGCATACACGACTTTGCTGCCGCCACCGGCTGCTGTCAGTGGCGTTTCCGTATAGATCAGCCCCGCACCGCCGGGTGCGCTGGCAGCATTGACGTTGCCGAACTGAACCGGAGAGATCTGGTTCACGAAAGGTGCGAGTGTCTGGTCGACATGCGCTCCTGTTCCCGGCGTAACCGTATCTATCTGACCGACAACCGTACTGGAGTTAGTAACGGCATTAGTCTCACCGAGGCCCGCATTGTTACCCGTTCCGGTCAGGGAGAACGCCTGAGGGTAGGGACCAAGCTGATCCAGAGAGCCGTCGGTACGCCAGTTCGGATAGTTTCTCAGGTCTACAATAAAGGCCGATTCAAAGAGGTTGCCACCGAAGTTATTGGAGACGCGGATCAAGCGATCCCGCAGTGAAATCGGAACGGTATCAAAATTCGGGATGAGCTCTTCGAAGTTGCCGATCAGGTTGTCATCATAAGACGGCGAGAATGTCAGGCGGTTGTCAGTCGCAACTGCGCCGTTTGCCGGCAGATGCGTTCCGCCGTTTGAGGTGACCAGAGTAGCATTCAGCACATCCGGGAGGAAGCCGCCTGTCGTGTTGTTTGCCGTACCATTCTGGGTCAGAGAAGAGCCGACATCCTGCCCGGTAATGCACAGACGGCCTCCAGCCTTGACAAAGCTGCGTAAGGAATTCTGCGTGGCCGAATCTGTCAGTGTTCCTGATCCGGCCAGGACATCTCCGGTGAACGGTGACAGCCACACGATGCAGCGAGTGGCGTTCAGAGCGCTTCCTGCGGGGACGATCACTTTTGTCGAGGGATCATTCACCGCCGGTTCGCTCACCGGCTTCGGCTCATAGCTTGCGTAGACAGAGGCAGGAATCGGACCTCGGGACAGCACACGCCAGATGCTGTACTCCTGCGACGGCGGATCAGGAATACCACTAGGGTAATTGGTCGTTGCCGGCCGGCGTGATCCGTCGTCAATGAACTCGTCGACGTAGGAGCCGACCCCCAGGCCGTTCAGGAACGGAGAAAGCGGTGGATTTTCATTCGCGCCGGCGGAGTCTCCGCCGGCAGGGCTGTAGATGCCGCCGAGATCCAGAACTTCCGTATTGGGATCGTCGACATTCGCGCCAGTGATGACATAATGCCGGTAAATCGCATCCGGCAGAATGTCCACATCCACATCCGTGACATAGGACTCCGCGCCGTACAGCTTAGGAACCAGGTTCACGAACCCTGTCGCGCCGCCAAACGTCGTCGCCGCGAACTTCTGGCCCAGCGCATAATCGCTGACAACGAGAATGTCATTGTTGCCGATAGAAGACGCTGTGCTGAACCCGCCGATATTATCGTAGATCCGCCAGTTGCCGCCTGTTGTGACTGTCGGAACAAGCCTGGCTTCAGTCGCACTATAGACCGCAGGAGCAACGGCTTTGTCGAACGCGATGACATCAAGATAGAAATCGGTGCCGGAGGTCGGCGTGGTCCAGTTGACCGAATAAAGCAGGCCGCCCTGCCCGTCCGAGGGCAGACGAGTAAGCTGCAGCCATTCGGCGGGAGCCGCAGCCCCGCTGACGGCATCGGTCCCGTTTGTTGTTGGGCGCACTTTGCCGGCACCGCTGAATGCGAGCTGATCGTCCACACCCGCCAGGTAGAATGGATCACGGAAGTCTGCGGCAGTTACGTCGCCCGTAGGGCTGGTATCTGTCGCAAATGCCGGATTGACAACCTGGCACTCGAACTCCGGGCCCCAGGGAATGAACAGTGTGGGATCACTTCCAGGCGGGTTTGTGACGACTGTTTTGGTATTAGGGTCGGTGACAGGTCCACCGGTTGCCGTGAAGACGTGCTCGGCATTTGTGCCGCCGCCGCTGCGTCCGATCGAGATGTTGCCGATGGGGTTGTCGTTCTGCACCGCAGTATCCGAAGCAACTGCGGTTCCGCTGAGGAACGCTTCCGGCCCTTCGATGCCGGCAGACGACCCACGGTTATCCAGAAAATAGATAGTACTGGCGCTGCTTGTAAACTGGTTGAATGGCCGGTAGCCCCCGCCATTCATCAGCAGCGTGGATGTGCCGCTGTCAAGAAGTGCCGGGGCGTTGCTTTGACTACGGTACTCTGCATCTTTCGCAAAGACTTTGTGCTCCAAACCATGGGGATCCTGGTATTTGCTTTCCGGGTCCTTGATCTGAACGTAAACATTGGAGTCGTCTATGCCTGCTTCCCGGTCGCTCAGGCGAACGGTGAGTGTGACAGGCTGCCCAGGAGTCAGGTTGCCACGGGCGATTTGCCCGGCAGAGTTCGCGACATGAATGATCTCGTTGCCGCTATAAGGCAGAAGCGTCGGCGGGTCGAGGTTCAGCACCTGCGATTCCAGCAGGCCCCGGTACAGCGTACCGACAGTCGCACCGGTGCCGAGGCTGCCTCCATCCGCAATGCTGATCGCGGTCTCAGAAGGCGAGGTCGTCGCCGGATCGTTGTAGGTCACGGTGCGGTTGGACGAATACGCAATACTGAAAACCGACGTAAAGGGAGACCAGGTCGGGTAGATGTCATCGTAAGCATTCGCAGGGTCACTCGTGTTGAGCTGAACTGCGGTATCTATCAAGGCTGGGATGACTGGCGTTGTTGAAGTTGCAGGCACAGCAGGAAGAATAGTTGAGCCTTCCGCAAAAAGCTGTGGAGCTCCTGTCGTCGCGTTATTCTTCAGGGCCAGAATGTAATAAATATCATGCGGCGTCACCGAGGAAGCGCCGCGCGAGAATGCGATATACTCCTGGCCTGAAATGGGGTTCAAGAACGGATTGCGGGCCTGGGACGACCATGCCGGAGCGAAATTATCGGTCCCTATGGTTGTCACCGGGTTACCGCTGTTGAGAACGGTGGAGAAGCCGAACGATCCGCCGCCGCCGATCACGAAGATGTTCCGCGTGGTGCCGGGCGTGCTTGTCGCAATCAAAGAGACATTCGGGTCGGAACTTGGGGACTGCCCGGTGGCAGTCAGCTTTGCCGCCGTGGACGCGAATGCAATCGCCAGACCGTCCTGTGAATAGGCTGGGTCGGTATCATCCGCCGGGCCGTCGGTGATCTGAGCCGGAGCGGAAGGGTTACTTGGATCGAATCCACCGGTATTCAGAAATAGGAAGTAGAGATGGCTGTGGCCCGGGTTGGTGCCTGTCGCGCTGACTGCTGTGAAGATCACTTCAGCCGCATCATTTGGCGAAAAGGCCATGCGCCCGACGCCGCCGAATGCAGGGATATTGGTCGGTGATGCCGGCAGTGCAGTGACTGTGACCGTAGTCGCCGTAAACGGCATCGAGTAGAGATTCTGGACACCAGGCGTATCGGCATCCGACGTAAACGCCAGGGTTTGGTTGTTGGTAGCGCTCAGGGCGGGGAAGAACTCGCCGCCGCCTGTCGGGCCGGTACTGTCGGTAAGCTGGACCGGCGTACCGCCGTTGATCGGGATTGCCCAAATATGGAACCGGGTTCCGGCAGCGCCGGCTGTGGTTCGGTTGGACGAAAAGATCAGCATGGTCTGGTCAGCCGTCCAGACCGGAGTCAGGTTCGTCGGCGTCAGAGTCTGCGTGGGCGTGAAAGCAGGCGGGGGATTGAACGCATCAAATGTCTGCACGGCTTCGTCAACTTGGGCTGCGCCGGACGCAGCACGGGACACAATCGCCCCGGCCCGCATCAGATTCGACTTGTTGTAGATGAAGCGGCCATCAGTGCCGCGCCGCAGATTTTTTGGAACACCAAAGTCCTGAAAAGTCTTGGCGGGACCGTGCGACAGCGCACGCAGTGATGCCTGAAGGGCAAGAGTCTGCCCAAGACGGCTATGCGAAGCTGGAGCCGGCGAAGCCAGCAGCAGACCGCCGACAAGAGCTGTAGTGGATAACGCCGCCAGCATAGGCAGCAGAATAGTACGAGCAGAGCGTAGAACTTTCAAGCGAATAAAACCTCCATGGCTGCAAGCGCGAGGCCGTTTAAGCGGCGGCCCGAAGAATGAGCCAGTAATCAAAATGGATGCGAGAACAAAGGCAAGAGCAAGTCGCTGGGGGTTCTGTCGGAATAATAGCCCGGCGCGGTGGCGGGACTGGCGAAACGATTATAACACAGGCGAACTTTTTACGCAAGCAGTTTTCCTAGCAATTTTCACAAGCATTCTTCCAAATGTGAACAGGAGCGGTTTTGCCGCTCCTGTTCGTTTCATTCTATCGATCCTATTTTGTTGGGATCTCCAGGGTTGCTGCTGCATTGGCATAGATCCAGTAGCCCTTCCAGGGTACCAGCGTACCGGTTGAGCTCAGTGACTGGTAAGTAGTCCCGCCGGAATAACTGTAGAGCGGACGCGTTACCAGGTTATACTGGCTGCTGCCTGCCTGCGCGAATGTGATCGTGCTGCCGGTGCCGCTGGCGAACAGCAGACTGGAAATCGGAACACCGGAAGCAGACGGGTTCGGCACCCCGATCTGGTTCCACCCCTGCTGGAGCGCGACTGAGACATACGCCGCTGTCGGCGTCGCTCCCTGCACCGTGACCGGTGTCGCATTCTTCAGGTAAACCCAATAGCCGACCCCCAGGCGCAGCGCATCAGCAGGTGCATTCGGATCGAGGGCATACGCACCGGTCAGCGGGTTCCAGACCGCGACATTGGAGCGGTTGCCGTTAGGCGTCGTTCCTGCTGCCGCCGTGTTCAGGGCTCCGAAGAGGCCGCTGAACCCGAGCGAACTGTAGTCATACGGCGTCGACACGAACTGGGTCCCGGAGGGGAACGTATACAGCGCCGGCAGGCCGGCTGCGGCAGTAAAGTCAGCCCGCACGAAGGCACCGCCCGTGACAGTGATCGTTTGTGTCGCCGAAGTACGGGTGCCTTTGGTCACGGTCACTTTGTACGTGCCGACCGCAAGCTGGCCGCTGTAGTTGATCGGACTGCCATCAGGTCCTGTGGTCGATGTTGCACTGGTCGTGAATGTCAGGCCGGTCGTCTGCCCCGTAGCGATGGCGGTGACCGTTGCACCGGAAACCAGGCCCGTGCCGTTTTGGTCGGTGACCAGTCCCCCGATCGTCCCGATACTGCTGGTCAGCTTGAACGAGACGGGGACTGTCGCACTGAGAGCAAAGACTGTCGGGGCACTGTTCTGGCTGGTGTAGGAGGCTTTCGCCGCCGTCACGACATAGGTGCCGGGTGCCAGTGTTGCGGAGAATTTGCCGTTCGCATCAGTCGTGATCGGTGTCGGATTTGTGGCGACCGCGATGCCGCTGGTTGTCATAACCGTGATCGTGACTCCAGCGAGAGGCAGGTTTGTCGTGGCGTCGGTCACAGTTCCCGTGAGACCCGACAGCACAGGAACCAGGGCAAAGTTCGCGGTCACGGTACCGCCGTTAGTGACTGTCGCCGTCTGTGGATCAGACGGGACATAGGCCTGACCGGTTGCAGGACCTGTTGCAATGCCGCTGTAAGTGCCAGTTGGGATATTGAGGAGCGTGTAGGTGCCACCTGTCTTAGTTGTTGTCGTTTGTGTCGTGCCGCCCGGCAGGGTGAAGGTGACAGTCGCCCCGACCAGTCCCAACCCTGTGCTTTTATCTGTGACAACGCCACTAATAGTACCCGAGGGGATACCAGCCAGCGGGATATTAATCCCCGTGTAGACGCTTCCTGCTTGAAGCGGCTGAACAACGGACCCCGGAGCGTAGCGCGGAGCGGTTGCCGAAACCGTGTAGTTTGCTGCCGCTGTCGTCGCCGCGATGCCGGTGAACGAGTACGTGCCATCGGCCTTCGCCGTCGTAGTCGCCAGTACCGTGCCGCTCGGCCCTGTCAGGGTGACAGTCGCACCAGCGATAAATGCACCCGTTCCGGAATCGAGGACGGTACCTGAGATGCTGGCCGGAGCAGCCGTCAGCGTGAATTTGACTGGCTGAGTCGTGGTGCTCGGCTGAACAGGGACACCCT
>JBPBQB010000296.1:0-52552 GCA_050954545.1 Janthinobacterium lividum
ACCCAGCATACTGCCATAATTGAAATAGGTCCATAAAGTAACGCCGATTGCTAAATACTTCGCCTTCACCGGAAAGAAATATACGGTGATCTTCTGTTCCATGTTCAGCATACAGAATGCGACTATCAAACCCGTAAGCGGCAGAAACAAATCGTTTAACGGTAGGATGTCCTGATGAAGAAGCAAGCCACCCAGCAGAAGCGAGAGCGACGAAAAGAGCGTTACTGCAAAAAAGAAGATCGCGTAACGCGGACTGCCCCAGCTTCGTTCCAGGCTGCTGCCGCTAAGCCAGAAAAACACCCAGGTCACGGTAAGCATTAGAGCAAACGGAGGCGCTGAGACAAGTGGATAAGTCACGAGTGTCCAGGGCGCGTGAAAGAAGTTGGTCAGATCAAAAACCATTTCGGATCTGAGAAACGGATAAACGAGAGACGGCGAGAAAAACGCTGCTAAGAATGTGACTATATTAATGCCCAGCAGGGTCATTGTCACGGGAGCACCGCCCCGTTGAACGAAATCACGCAGAGAATCCATCGGCGAATTGGGTGAGTTATACCGCATCTTACTTTGCTTTCCAACGAAGAGTTCGAAGACTGTAGTCAAAGCGGCTCAATTGATATTTCGCCGCCGTCCGTCATTTCTACCAGGATCAAGTATTCCCGGAGAAGCACCGTGCCTAAAAGTGGGTCTCCTTCGAGAACCAGTACCTCGGTCAAGCGAACCTCACCATCCCACTCGAGCATAATGGAACAGTACGGGCATCGGAATTCTTGCCCTGTCGCAAGTCTACGATCACGAAAACCCATCAAAGTGACTTCCGTCTGGTTGATTAAGCGAATTGGAAGAGATAGGTCACCTGCAAAGCCGGTATCAACAATAAATTCCACGTCTAAACGATCCTGCATTCCAGGCAGACTAAGCACGATGCGTGGATGCTCGTCACGAAACGTGCCCTGCATCATTTGCTTTCTCCTGAAACTAACTGACTGCCCATCATATGCAGAGTCAAAGAATCCATTCTAGCAGGTCCAATGTCGGTAACCATCAATAACCCGGAAGGGTGCCGGATTCGCATAGCTTTGGACGCCGATGGGGAGTTCCTCGCTACTTCGTAATCTCCGGAATCGAGATGGATTGCAACGACTTTACCGTTATCTTGTGGTTCTAAGATAGGCTTGAGTTTTTCCTCATATATCCACCAGCCTCTTTGGGAAAGCTGCTCCATCTCTTGCTGAGACAGTATTGTCATTTTGCTCACGGCGAACTGCTCCTTTTATCCCCAAAGCTTGCGATCCAGTGCCCGATATTGGATCGCTTCGGCCACATTTGCCAACTGTATATCGTCTTGTCCATCTAAATCCGCAATCGTGTGAGCCAGCTTCAAAGTACGGTTGTAGGCTCGTCACAGCGGATGAGCATCGGACTGACTATCATCGTTTTCTGGGCCAAGAATGGTAGTAATGTCATCAAATTGTTTCTCCTCTGCTATTGCCACAGGCGTCTTACCATCTACATTCTTAATATTTCTGTCCGCCCCTGAACTAAGTAAAAGCTTAACTATTTGAGGGAAATCATAATTTGCTGCCCACCATAACGAAGTTTGGTTGAGATCGTTTGTCGCATTTACGTCTGCACCGGAAGTCAATAGCAGTCTTACAGTTTCACTTTGCCCTGCTTGGACTGCAACTTCAAGAGCCGATGTATCAAAAGTCTTTTCTTTTGTGTTGACGTCTGCACCTTTGAGGATGAGCAACTTCGTCAGAGAGTTGTATCCTTGTCGGGACGTAAGCATCAAGGCATTGTTAGCTTGCTCGTGATTAAGAGAAGCACCAGCGATTAGCAGTTGATTGACTATTTCCAGGCGACCCGACGAAAATGCCCGTATTAAAGGTGCGTCTCCATGCCTATCCAATTGATTGATCGAAGCGCCCTTCGCTAACCAAGTTTTAAGGTCTCCAAGCTCATTGTGGTCGATCGCACTCAAAAACTGGTCTTGATCCGAACCATAAACAGTTTTTGAGGAGACTATCCCTTCCAACATTCTGGCCTTCTGTATGTGTAAACTGGCAGATCGCCATATAATCTCAAGGACTTCTTGCGTCAAAGAGACGCCACTTTTAGTTAAACGGCCCTTCGAATCTACATCAAACAAATCTTGCGGTACTAATCCGGGCTCGCCATCAAACGATGTTTCCTGAGCTATTCTGTAGTTCAAAAATATATCGAATACGCGGCGTGGGGGAACAATCTCATAACCAGACCGGTACATTGGATTCCCTGCGTAATCCGCCACAACTCCGGCCCTTTTGTAATCAATAGCCGCCTCTAAAATCTCACTCTTTACTTCGCCAGTAGGAATGTTTTCTAGGCAGTGGTGAACCTCAGTAATCTGAAGATAGGGATCTATGATATGTCCACGGCCATCTTGAATTTGGTAGCTCCGTGCGTATCGTTGAAATTCATCTAAAAGACTACATGCCTTGACTACTGATGGATTTGGTGCCGCATAGCATGGTAGCGTCAAAATAGTCAAGGCCAGCACACAAACTAGCTTCAACGAAATATACAGCGTATAAAGAGGCACTGGCAAATTCCGGGTCATACCTTTTTGTTCCAAGCGGCTTTCTTTGACTTTTAAACTCCCAATTAGTATATAATGGCGAGGTGGCTCATGATATTATTTCACTTTTGAGCCAATTCTAGCATGGCCCCAAGACGGTTTCGTGTGGCCTCGCTGTCAAAAATTCGTTGTAATTCATTTTCGAAATCATAGGGTGACAGACACTTAGTTTCATCTTTGCCCTGTTTGCCACCAGCCATCATCACATTAACCGGATATAGATTGACATCATGCCAGGCATAAAATAGTGGGTCCGTATAATCGTTGAGACTTGGTACGAGCAGATAAAACGTGTAGCGGAATAGAGTGCTTCCACCTGGATTCAAAACAAAGATAGATCCTTCAACCAATCCTTGTGTCTGGTTTCCCAAATCAACAGCAGCCTTGCGTAAAATTTCCACCGGAGAAATTTGTGTCTTTTTCAATTCTGCTAAATAGTCCGGCATCTTAATTGCCATAAACAGTTCCTGTGTTTTCTATAGTCAAAGGCGAATGCGGAATAGTAAAGGGAGATGGTCAGAGACCTTCGGTATGCCTTCCGGCGAAACCAGCGGCACGCCTCCCTGCTCCGTATCCTGCATCAAAACCTCTAGGTTGTTTTCCTCAAAATAAGGCAACATATTAGGACGGATCAAAACCTGATCCAGGACAAACCAATCATAGCAAACTGGTTTCGTCAAGCGGTCATAATAAGTCCCCTGCACTCTTCTTGCCCGAATTGTACCTGATGTTGGCGCACCGAAGAAACGCCACATCGGGTTGTAAAGTAGTTGATACGACCGTTTGTGTAAATCGCGTACCCCTTTTCCTCGGCGCACCACGTCGCGCGAAAGATTTGCATTCAGCCCGTATATACCAGCGATACCAGCATCGAAAGGGTTCGCGTTCAGATCGCCGATGACGAATGAGTAGGGTGCTTGCTTTTGCCCATTCGCATCAGTTCGTAGAAGGGGACGACTTGCTTCCAAATCACTAAGGTCATTCCGAAGGTCTATCGCGACTTTGCGCTGACCATCGCCTTGATCTTCCTGGATCGAAGGAAAGTGAGCAGCAGTCAGCAAAAGTCGATTGTTCGCGTCTGTGAACAAAGTCCAAATCGCGTAGTGCGAGTGAGACATCATTGACTTCCATCTGGCACGCTTAAGGCGAGAAAAGATCTGGACTTTAGTTACACTAGTTCCGGGCACTTCCAAAAAAGGGGGTCTCCCTCTCAGTTGAGGCACAGCATTCAGAGCATCTAAAAGTAATTTAGGGTCGTTTCGATAAGGACTCTCCGCTAGTAATAGAACTTGAACATCATGCCCTTCTACGAGGCGAGCCAAGTTTTGAGTAAGGAACCTTTTCTGAATGTTCCAAAACAGAAAAGTTGTTGAAGGGTCTTCCATTTTTGTGGTTATCCCCAAAGCTTGCGATCCAGTGCCCGATATTGGATCGCTTCGGCGACGTGTGCCAGTTGTATGTCGTCCTGTCCGTCTAAATCGGCAATTGTCCGGGCTAGTTTCAATATCCGATCATAAGCCCGGGCCGATAGTCCAAGCTGGGAGATTGCTGCTCGCAGCAAGTCTTTGACATCGTCGGCGACCCGGCAGAACTGCTTGATCTGACGAGCGCCCATATGGGCATTGCAGTGCAGCTTTGTATTCACAAAGCGCTGTTTCTGACGTTCCCGAGCCAAAAGCACCCGGCTGCGGATAGACGCCGAAGGCTCTCCATTGCCGCTGCCCTGGATCATTTCGTCCTGGCGAAGACGCGGCACTTCGATATGGATGTCGATCCTGTCCAGCAGCGGACCGCTGATCCTCTGCAAATATTTCGCGATCACCGGCGGAGAACAGGTACAGGTCTTGACTGTATCTCCATAATACCCGCAAGGGCACGGATTCATGGCTGCGACCAGCATCAGTTGTGCCGGATATGTCATGGTAGCCGCAACACGGGCGATTGTCACATGACCGTCTTCCAGCGGCTGCCGAAGCACTTCCAGAACGTCACGCTTGAACTCGGGCAGTTCATCTAAAAATAAGATTCCGTTGTGAGCCAGCGAGACTTCACCGGGCCGGGGCGAACTGCCGCCGCCCGCCAGAGCAGCATTGGAGATGGAGTGATGCGGCGACCGGAATGGCCGCTTGGTCACAAGTGATGTATGGCTGCCGAGCAAGCCACCGACTGAGTAGATCTTAGTGACGTCCAATGCTTCGTCTAAGTTCAGTGGTGGCAGAATCGACGGAACGCGCCGGGCCAGCATGGTCTTACCTGATCCAGGGGGACCGACCAACAGTATATTATGGCCGCCTGCGGCTGCCACTTCTAAGGCACGCTTGACATGCTCCTGACCTTTGACTTCGCAGAAGTCCAGATCGTCTACGCTGGGTATATGAAGGAGCGCCTGCGGATCGGCTGTCAGTGGTATTTGCGACTCGAAATCGTTTAGCAGGACGACAACATCAGAGAGTGAGCGAACCCCATAAACCTGGACATCGCCCACAATCGCGGCTTCAGGAGCATTGGCTTCCGGGACAACCAGAAAGGGCCGCTTATCAGCGCGGGCTTTGATCGCGATGGGAAGAACGCCGGAGACAGGACTAACCGAGCCGTCAAGCGCCAGCTCGCCGACAAACATCCCCTGGGCAAGCCGCTCACTTTGTACCTGCCCGGTGGCGGCAAGTATCCCTACCGCAATCGGCAGATCGAACGCTGGCCCCTGTTTTTTGATGTCCGCCGGAGCCAGATTGATCGTGATGCGACGAAGCGGAAACTCCAAGCCCGAGTTCTTGATCGCGCTGCGGACACGCTCACGCGACTCCTGCACGGCGGCATCGGGCAGCCCGACAATCGTAAACATGGGGACACTGGATGAAATATCCACTTCAACCCGGACAATATAAGCGTCGATGCCGAGAATGGCACTGGAATCTACCTGAGCAAGCATTTCTGTTCCTCCTGAACGCAACGGACTTCCTGTCGCAATACTTATGTGTTTCGCCAACGACTCCCAGGATTCCTGCTTACTTCAGGGGGCTTCACTAAAGATTTCGGCTGAGACTGGCATAATTCTAGGTAGACGGCGCATAAACGCCGTCATCCTTCGCATATTGACAAGGGCAAACCACTCGAAAGGGTGGGACGCAAAGCTACGGGCCTCCCTGAAATTTCTGCGCGATTAAAACGCGCCGCTGATTTCGCTGGCCGCCGAGCTACCAAACTGCGACGATTACGAAGGAGACAATCATGACTATCGATACACGGTTGACGAAGATGGCTCGAATAGTGTTTGCTATTTCCGGCCTGGTGATGGCAATGACCCCGCTTGTTCATGCAGACACGCTTGGCGTACAGTCTGCCGCACCCAAAACTGTGTCTGCGGATGCCTCCGGTTCCACAGTAGTCATTGTCAAGCTTGGGAATGCATCGCTGGAAGAATATCAGCATGGCGATCCGGCCAGCCGCATTCAGCTCTTGAGTAATGAGAAAATCGATCAACAATTGGCTACAGAGGCAGTAGATACATATCGTCTATAAATGACAAAGGGAGGCTTGATCAGCCTCCCTCTTTTTTGCGTTTATTTATCAGAGAGAGGCAGCACGAGCGATGGGGTGGGGATCGTATGATCCGCTCGCGTCGCAATGATGCTGGTGCCGACCGCAAAGTATTCTATCACATGGCTGCCCCATCCGTGGGAGTTCTCTTTGATTGTCGCCCCTACGATGCCGTCGGCCTGAAGCTGCTCGGCTTCGGCCTGCATCCGGGACAATGCCAGCTCACGCGCATCATAGATCGCCTGGGTATAAGTCGGCATCTCGACATTCTGGCCTACCTGGGAAAACCAGGCTTTGACCCCTTGATACCCGACGTGGTAAACGCAGTTCCCCATGACAAACGAAACCGGTCTGTAACCGGCTTTTGTCAGGGTCCAGAAATCTTGACCGCTCAGATCGCTCGTAAAGGGCCGACCGTTTGGAGCACGATGGCTCTCGCCGTTCCTAGCTCTGATGGCTGTGCCGATGGCGATAAACTCGGCCAGATGTTCGCCCCATTCCTGCCGTCCGACTTCAAGCCGGACCCCGACAATGCCGTCAGCCCCAATGCTGTCTGCTTCTTCTTCCATGCGAGTCATCGCGAGCTCGCGGGCATGGTACATGGCCTGGGTCAGAGTCTCAAGCTCCATACTCTGAGTCATCGCCGGCTTCTGCCAGCCGATATGGTAAATGCTGGACCCGACCACGAGACCAAGCGGGTCGAACCCGGCTTCTTTCACCAGCAGAAACTCATTGACCGATAGGTCACTCGTAAAGAGACCTTTCTGGTTCGCGCCTGGCTTCATTGCAGCCAGACGGTTACGGGCATGGATCGGCAGGCCTTCCTGCGAACCGGCGGTGTAGGGATTTGGCATGATATAGTTCTCCTTTACTAACTCAGGGGCGTAACAGCATGGATAACAGGCTGATATTCAATAAACGGGGCAATCGCAGTACCAAGAATGAAGAAGCGGGCAATCAAGTCTTTGCGCTTTTGCTTTTCGTATTCATTAATCTCGACTTCGACTTCGCAAATGGAAATCTGCTTCTCGATCTTGACGCCAACAACACCTTCTGCGCCAAGCTGCCTTGCTTCATCTTCCATATACTGGACAGCCCGGCAGCGCGATTCGTGGAAGGCAGACGTATATTCGTGCATCTCCTGGTTGACACGGGCCGTGCTGTTCAGGATGCCGCTGCCAGTCGCCCAGCGGGTCGTATTTGTCGTTACCTGCTGGTAGACACAGGTGCCGTAAGCGACCCCTACCGGATGGTAGCCTGCATTGAGCAGTGCCCAGAACTCCTGGCCCGAGAGCGCCGAGACAAAAGGGGCCGATGTCACCGAAGCGCCCTGCCAGCGGATCGCCGTGCCCTGTGCGCTTACTTCCAGCATCCTATCGCTCCAAGACGAGGGCGCAGACTTTAGCGTTACTCCAACAACACCGTGTGCACCAAGTACACGAGCTTCCGCTTGCAGCCGGGAGAGTGCCAGCCGCCAGGTTTGATTGTGCGCCCGCGAGACAACCGTCAGTTCCATGCTGGTATACACAGCCGTCGGCTGCCAGCCAACATGGTAGGAGCAGTTGCCCGTCACTTGACCCAGGGGCGTAATCCGCTCTGCCCGCGTCAGCACAAACTCATTGACACTCAGATTGCTGGTAAAAAGCCGCTGATTTTCGTTGAGAGTTCGCAGCCGCCATTCTGCATTCAGCGGCAATCCTCCCAGCATGAGTTGCTCCTGGCTCCGTTTGCTGCGCCAGTCGTCATTGGATTTGCTTTGAATAATTGCCATATTATTGACTTGAGACCCAGCAGGCACCAAAAAGTTGCAGTCTTTGTCAGTCGGTGAGTGGCATACAATAATCAAAAGACAGTGGACTGCTGGATGCATGGGCTATTGCAGTACCCATTACAGTGAAATCAATCATCATTCCCTCGGTTGTACCGTATTGGCGGTTCAATGTCCGCTGTGCCGTGACGCTGACCCCGAGAACGCCGATAGCTCCAAGCGCAGAGGCTTCCGCTTCTAATTCAGCCATAGCATAACGGCGAGCCGTATAGATTCCCCGTGTAAAATCGCTGCGTTCGGCATTCTGACCCTGTGGGATAGCCCCGCTGCTTGTGATCTTCTGCTGGACGCGCTGGTGATATTTCTGGTAGTAGATGCAGACGCCCAAAGCAACTCCGACAGGGCGGTATCCGGCAGTCGTCAATGAGTAATAATCCTGCCCGCTGAGTGTGCAAACGAAAGGCTGCTTATCAGGCCTCGATGGACACGAACCAACTGCTGTTCCCTGTAGAGAATATTCCCAAAGGTCTTCGGCAATCTCACGCTGGGAGATATGAGAACCAATGATGCCGGATGCGCCTAGACGTTTAGCCTCATCCTGCATCCTGCCATAAGCCGTCCGAAGGATTTTAGTCCGAGAGCGCGTAAGTGTCTTCATAATCCGGCTGTTGTCCGGGCACTCATTTTCCCGGTTATGATAAACAAAGTTTCCCGCAACCAATCCCAATACAGTGAGATTAGGAGAAAGAACAAATTCGTTCACACTCAATCGGCTAACAAACAAAGGGTACCTTTCTTAGTTCAGCGGGATTGCATAATCGATTGCTAGCGTATCCGGCCCATCTGTGACAATGGCTGTTCCCAGCGCGGTGAACTCAACGATCAAATCGCGGCGAGTCTGGTTGTTGGTCTCGACTTCATTGGTATTGATGTAATTTTCAATCGTTACTCCCACGACCCCCTCGGCTGCTACTCGATTGGCTTCATCGCTCAGACGGCTCATGGCGGCGTGGCGGGCTAAATACAGGGCCTGGGTGTAATCGGTCAGCTCGACATTTCCCCAGCTCTGGCTGGCCCACTGATTGGTATAGGACGCGACATGGTAATAGGTGCAGTTGCCGAACGGACACCGATGACGCCATGTGCTCCCAGCAGCCGCGCTTCCTGCTGCAAGCGTGAGATCGCCAGCAGCCGCGCATGGTACTGAGCATGGGTGAGAGTCACCAGTTCCGTGCTGGAATACATCGGCGTGTACTGCCAGCCGACGTGATAGACCGTACTGCCCATTACCTGACCAAGCGGCCTAATTCCTTCAGTCGCGGTGAGCGCCAGTTCGTTGACACTCAGATTGCTGGTGAAAAAGTGTCCGTTCTTGCGGATTTCCGTCAGGCGAAGCTCAGCCCCAAGCGGCAGGCCGCCGCGCGACAGACGCTCCTGATCGGCCTTGTCCCGTGCGGCCCGCTCGTCATCCTGGGGCGTTCGCTTACTGAAAAGGGCCATAGCTGTTGATCCAATCGTTAGCCGAGCAAGTTTTTGAGAGCGAAAAATGCTTTTTCGTTTCGGGAGGCACGGGCTGAGATCTCTGCGCTCAGCTCTGCCAGCCAGTCTTCCGTCGCAATCGGCTCCGTTTTAAGTGTGATGCCGCGCACGACTTTGACCCGGCTGGCAGCCAGCGCCCCGCGCCCGAAATCTTCCAGCGTGTAGATGTTGTCGCCGAGAGTCACTGCGATTTTGCGAATGGGCTTCTCTTTTTGGAACAAGCCGCCTTTACGCTCTACCTGCGTTTCGTCAGGCAGTGTCCCCGTCAGGACAATCGCGAGCAGCGGCAGAAAGCCGCGCGTATCCTCCGCGTAGGCGCGGGCCAATGCCCCGGCAACGCCGACTTCCGTAAACTCATCCCCGGTCATGCGTAAAATGCTCCATTCCAGCGCTCCCAGAAATCCGGGAAAGTCTTAGCGACGCAGCCTGGATTGTTGATAGTCACTTCCGGAATGCGTAACCCTGCAACGGCAAAAGCCATCGCCATTCTGTGATCGTCGTAGGTGTCAATCGCTGCACTCGTATAAACGCCATCGGCAGGCGGCGTAATGGTCCACTCGCCCTGGCCCTCGTCTACACGCACACCTAGCTTCGGCAATTCTTTCGCGATAGCCTGTACCCGGTCAGTCTCTTTAACCCGCAAGCTCACGATGTTCATAATTCGCGACGGGCCATCCGCAAATGCGGCTATGACAGCCAGTGTCTGAGCCGTATCGGGAATAGCTTCCATGTCGGCTTCGATTGCTGACAGTTGACTCGGACCAGTCAGTGTCACCGAAGAACCACGGGTCACTTCGCAGCCCATGCGCTCTAAAACGTCCAAAAATCGAATGTCACCCTGGATGGAATCCGAGCCGAGATTTTCCAGTGTGACCGTGCCACCTGTGACCGCTGCCGCCGCGAGAAAGTAGGAGGCATTGGAGGCATCCGCTTCAATCACATAGTTTCGACTGCGATAACGCTGCCCGGAAGATACATGCAGTCTTTGATAGTTATCATTATCTATGGAAACGCCGAACGATTGCATGACCGATTGTGTAATGTCGATGTAGGGCTTAGAGATCAGCTCACTGACAATCTCGATGCTGACTTCCTCGGCGGCATACGGGGCGACTTGCAGCAGCGCCGTTAAAAACTGACTGCTGACATCCCCCCGCAGAAGGCATTTGCCGCCCGGCATCCCTCCGCCTCGGACACGCACCGGCGGGCAGCCATGCCCATTCACGCAGTCTGCATCTACGCCCAGTGTCAGCAGCGCTCCGACAAGATCTCGGATCGGACGCTCTCGCATCCGGGCCACGCCATCCAATATGACTTCCGACCCGGCAGGAGCCAGACAGGCCGCTGCCGTCAAAAATCGCACAGTCGTCCCGGAATTGCCGATCATTAAAGTTTTGTCATGCGCGGCAAAGCGTCCGCCCAAACCAAGAACCCGGAAATCGTCCTCGGGCGTTTCTTCAATGGTGACGCCTAGCTCACGCAGTGCGCGGGCCATATAAAACGTATCTTCCGAATGGAGAGGGGCCACAAGCAGGCTTTCGCCGTCGGCCAGCGCTGCCAGCAGGAGTGCCCTGTTTGTGATGCTTTTGGAGCCGGGAAGCCGCACGGAAGCGGCGACAGGCCCAGCAGCGGGATTCAGGGTAATTTGTTCGGGGTAAATGTGTGACGCCGTCATGCCGTCATTCTAGCACAGCCGGGCAGAGTTGTCAAATGCAGGAGCCACCCACTGCGATACTCGAGTTTTAACTGTTCTCAATCTGTGCGGGTGGGAACGCATCGCGCAGGAGGGTGAACTGTGCCGGAGCAGGCGGACGCCGCACGACTTCAACGACATCGAAGCGGCAGTCGACATCATCTAAATCATGCTTCGCAAGATAGGCGAATGCCAGCCGGGTGAGCTGCTTCTGCTTCCGGGCATCGACCGCTTCTGCGGGAGTGCCTTGATTGCCTGATGCCACCCGCCGCGTCTTAACTTCGCAGAAGACAAGGTATTCGCCGTCCCAGGCTATCACATCAATTTCGCCCCGCGCCATGCCGCCCAAAGGCCGGACATTTGTATCCACAATCCGGTAGCCTCGCACTTCCAAAAACGCGACTGTATCCGCTTCCCCCCGCGATCCAGTAGATTTTCGCGCGATGGTCATAGAATTTGCAATACTCATTCTCTCAGACAATTCGCGACAGGAGAAAACGAGCGGCGGTGGATCGGGCAGGGGCCGTGTTCACGCAAGGCCGCGAGGTGCTTTGCGGCTCCGTAGCCTTTGTGGCCGGCAAAGCCATATTCAGGATAGACAGCGTCGTAAGCGCACATCAGGCGGTCTCGGGCGACTTTGGCGACAATGGAAGCGGCGGCGATGCTGACACTGCGGGAGTCTCCCTGCACGAGTGCTTTTTGGTTGGAGCAAGGGAAATCGCGGACCGGAAGGCCGTCGATCAGAACGCAGTCGGGTGGGGGAGAAATATGGTAATAGGCAAGACGCATGGCCTCATGCGTGGCCCGGAGAATGTTGATCTCGTCGATCATTTCTGATTCAATAAGGCCGATTCCAATAGAAATGGCTTCGGCACGGATACGAAGCTCGGCGCGTTCTCGCTGCCGCTCGGTCAGCTTTTTGGAGTCGTTGATTCCGTCGAGGTTGAAGCCTTCCGGCAGAATGACGCAGGCGGCCATGACAGGCCCGGCCAGCGGGCCGCGCCCGACCTCATCGATGCCGGCCACACGCAAAAATCCCAAGTGCCAGGCAGCCTGCTCATGCTGCCAGAGGTCAGCGGAGGGGACTGTCAATGGATCACTCCAATGCGCGAGGGAGGCCAGAAGATAAACTGCGCCCGGCCTACGACGCGATGCGACTCCAGCGGTCCCCAATTAGTGCCATCGCTGCTGTCATTGCGGTTGTCACCCATCATCATGTAATTCCCCGCCGGGACTGTGCCAGTCGGATGGGACCAATCGGCTTGAAACTGGGCGGATGAGATCGGCTGGTAGGCAAGAAGGTAGACATTCTGGTAGGTCGTGTCATCAACCTCCCCGTGAGCACGCTTCAGCGGCTCGCCCTGCCACATCTTCATATCGTAATCGGGGTCTTCACCGATAAAAGGCTCATTTAACTTCTGCCCATCACGGATGACATAGCCTGGCTCGACAAGAACTTTGGCGTTTGGCGTATTGGTAAGAATAGCTCCCAGGCGGGAAAGGCTGACCAGGTGGGTATCGGCCAAGACACCGTCAGGGGCGAACTTGACATGGTGATCCGCCTGGCTCACGTATCCGGCAGCCTGCGCTTCCGGTCCGAATTCGCCGGCACGGGCGAGTGCCTGACGAACGTCCGCGTGGTTATGCGGCTGACCGTCGACATACACCACGCCGCCGACCACTTCCAGGTGATCGCCGGGCATACCAATGAGGCGCTTGATAAAATCTGAGTCCGGAGCCAGACCATCCGGCACAGTGGCGGCGGGCGGGGCCAGGAAAACAACGACATCGTCATGCTGGGGACTGCTGAATCGGTAGCCGAACTTATTGACCAGGATGCGGTCTCCAGTGCCGTTGTTGCCAAGCAGTGTCGGCTCCATTGAGGCGGAGGGAATGAAAAACGCTTGCAGCACGAATGGGCGGATAATTAAGAAGACCAGGGCCACGGCGATCATACCGGACTCCAGCATTTCGGACCAGGAGTGAGCAGCATCAAACTTCGAGCGGACCAGGGCAAAACGCAGCACGGACAAAACGGCGATAATGCCGAGTATCCAAAGGATGTTTAAGTTGGCGAGTGTTTCCGTCCACTGCGAGGCGGCCGGGGTATCGGTGAGGGAAGGCTGCATAAGTGGGTCCCAAAGAAGTGACAAAGTAGACGGGAAGGTCGTTAGCGTATGATACCGACGCGCGACGGAGGCCAAAAAATCAACTGGGCTCGCCCAACAAGTCGATGGGCCGCCAGCGGTCCCCAGTTCGTGCTGTCATTGCTGTCGTTACGGTTATCACCCATCATCATGTACTCAGCGGAGGGAAGCGGCTCCGTGGGCAGAATATCCTCTTTGACATACTGATCCTCGGTAATCATTTTCCCCTGCCATTTGTAATCTTCCTGGTAAGGGCCGTACTCATGCTTCAGCGGTTCGCCCTGGTAGATCTTCATGTCGTAGTCCGGGTCTTCGGCAATAAACGGCTCGTCCAGCTTTTCTCCGTTGCGGATCGTGTAGCCGGGCCGAATGCTCACTGGCATATCCTTCTGACCCGTGTAAAGCTCGGCCAGCCGTTCTTTAGAGATCACATTGACATGGTGGGCATTGTCGACCGCGAGAACACCGGTGTCGACAAACTTGACATGGCAGCTTGCCTGTAAATCTGAGCCTGTATCTGCCCGCGCTTCTTCGCCGCAATCTCCCGCATCTACCAGCTTCTGACGGACATCCTCGTGGTTATGCATGATCCCGTTGACACTCAGGCGGCCTGCAACCACTTCCAGCCGGTCACCAGGCAGACCGATGAGACGCTTGATGAACTCTGAATCCGGCTCAATGCCGACAGTCGCGGCAGGCGGGGCCAGAAATACAACGACATCGTCATGGCTTGGCCTGCCGAACCGGTAGCCGAACTTGTTGACAAGAATACGGTCGCCGGAGCCATTGTTACCGAGCAGAGTAGGTTCCATTGAGGGTGAAGGAATAAAAAACGCCTGTAGAACAAAGGGCCGAATAATTAAAAAAACCAGTGCTACGGCGATCATGCCGGATTCAAGTATCTCAGAAATAGACCGGGCGGTGTCAGATTTGGAGTAGACAAACGCCAGGCGCAGCACGGAGAGAGCCGCTATGATCCCGAGTATCCAAAGGATGTTTAAGTTGGCGAGCGTTTCCGTCCACTGCGAAGCGGCAGGAGTGTCAGTCAGAGTAGGCTGCATAGATATTTCTCAAAAACGAAGTTGGTGATAGGTCAGACAAAAATAAAGCCGCCGGAATGCTCCGGCGACTGTGATTACGCAGACGGGCTGCCTAGAAGTTCCGCTTCTCTTTGATACGAGCCGCTTTGCCGACCTTCTTGCGAAGATAGAACAGCTTGGCACGCCGGACCAGACCGCGCCGGGTGACCTCGATCTTGTCGACACGGGGAGAATGGATCAAAAATGTACGCTCGACACCGTAGCCGTTGCTGATCTTGCGGACCATGAACGCTGCCCGGGACAAGCCTTCCTTGCGGAAGATGACAGTTCCCTCAAAGATCTGGACGCGCTCTTTGCCGCCCTCGACGACTTTGACATGGACACGAACGGTATCGCCCGGCCCAAAGTCCGGTACGTTTTCTTTACGCTGAGCCTTCTCGATTTCCTGAATTAGTGGATGCATCTGTTTCCTCATCTTCAAGCTGTTTGAGCAGCTTTAGGTCAGACTTAGACGGGACAAATTCCGCCCAGAGGTCGGGCCGACGCGATTGCGTGCGGCGGAACTGCTCCTTACGTCGCCATTTGGCGATCTCGGCATGGTGGCCGGAGAGCAGAACATCGGGAACGCGCCAGCCCCGAAACTCGGGTGGGCGCGTGTAATGCGGATATTCCAGAAGCCCTTCCGAAAACGTATCATCTTCGGCGGACTCGGCGCTTCCCAGCGCCCCAGACTGTAAGCGTGTTACGGCATCAATCAAGATTAGCGCGGGCAGCTCACCGCCGGTCAGAACATAATCGCCGATTGAAATCTCATCGGTGACTAAGTGCTCCCGGACACGCTCGTCAAAGCCTTCATAGTGCCCGCAGAGCAACACTAGATGGGGGCACTGAGCCAGCTCACGGGCTTTGGCCTGATCGAACGTCTTCCCCTGTGGCGTCAGCATCGCGACGCGCCGGTTCTTTGCTGACGGCAGGCTTTCGATGGCATCGAAGAGCGGGCCGGGCCGCATCACCATCCCCGCGCCGCCGCCGTAAGGCGTCTCATCTGTGCTTCTGTGAACACCGGGGGCATGATCGCGAAGATTGTGGACCACTATCTCGACCAGTCCGGCTTCGCGGGCACGCTTCAGGATGCTGAAGCCTATCACGGACTCGATCATCTCCGGGAAGATCGTGACGACATCAATCCTCATCGTTTTTTACGGAAGGGTCATCGATCAGGCCAGGAACATCACGCACCGTGATCTTGCCTGCCTCTAAATCGATGCTGATAATATAGTCACCGGCCACGGGGATCATCGCGCCTATGTCAGTTATATACACATCGTGAGCAGGGGATGTCAGCACATCGGAAAGCTTGCCGAAAGAACGGCCTGTGTCGGCGATGACATCAAGCCCTAAAAGCTGATCGACATAATACTCCCCTTCAGGCAGCGAAGCACGCTCGGTTTCTTTGATCAAAACGGAGCAGCCGTTCAAGGCCTCCGCGCCGTTTCGGTCTGTCAAGCCTTTGAACCGGGCGATCCAAAATCCTTTTGGCTGACGGCGCATTCCAATTAAAGTCAAATCTGTTTGGAAGTTATCGCTTGATCGGACAAGCCGCACCACGCGCCCGACTTGAAGTGAGCGCAGGGCAGCGTCCGAAGTGGCATCCGAGGCGGAAGCCCCAATCAAGCGAAGGCGGAGGCTGCCGCTGACACCATGTGCTCCGGCGACCTCCGCTGCGAGTACCGAGTATTCGTCTATATCTGAACCAATTTCCGTCATAGTATTCCGTGCGGTCTAGGCGACGATCTCGACGTAGACTTTCTTTTTCGCTTTCATCGCGACAGCCTTTGTGACTGTCCGCAATGCGTTCGCAATTCGTCCCTGCTTACCGATCACTTTACCCAGGTCGCTTGGGGCGACATGGACTTCATAAGTAGTCGAATCTTCGCCTGGTATTTCCGTTACCGTGACATTCTCAGGTTCATCCACAAGTTCCTTGACGAGATACTCAATCATAGGTTTCAACGTACTACAACTCCTACTACTCTCCCTGTTGCCGCCCGTGCCTCAGCGCAAGTCAGCGAACAGGGGCCTTGCTTTATTTAACTTAAGACGCGGGTGCGTCTGCTTTACCCGCAGCGATGCGGTCGTAAACGCCCTGCTTTTTCAGCAGTGCCTGGGCGGTATCGGACGGCTGTGCGCCGCAGCCGAGCCAGTAGACCGCGCGGTCGTCGTTGATCTTCAGTTCCACAGGCTCGACACAGGGGTTGTAGTACCCCAGGGTCTCGATGAAACGACCATCACGCGCACGGCGGCTGTCGGCAACCACTAATCGGTAGAAAGGGCGCTTCTTGGCTCCCATACGTCGCAGTCGAATTTTAACGGACATTTCTGTTGCTCCTTTCTTGGTTACTTGTATCTTAGGTATTCGTAAGTCGCGAGGGAATAAGCTTCACTCTGCCAAAAGCAAAAGAGAAGCCCATTCCCTCGTGATTCTTAATCAGCAAAAACTTGTATTGTGCAAAAAACTAGTGACGTCCAAAAGGCAGCTTGAAGTTAGGCGGGGGCTTCCGCTTGTTCTTCGAATTGCTTTTGTTGCTGCCGCTGTGCCGCCCGCCCATGCTGGCAAGTGACGGCATTGCGCCGCCTGCCCCGCCGGTCAGGCCCCGCATCATCTTTTTCATCTGGTCAAACTGGGTCAGCAGCCGGTTGACATCCTGAACGCTGCGCCCGCTTCCGTTTGCGATGCGTCGACGTCGACTGCCATTGATCATACCCGGATCGCGCCGTTCTCCCGGTGTCATCGAGAGTATCATGCCTTCGATCTGGGCCAGATGGCTTTCATCGATCTGCATTCCCTTAAGCGCTTCGGAATTGCCGAGGCCTGGAATGAGCTTCAGGATTTGATCCAGCGGGCCCATTTTCCGCATCTGCCGCATCTGGTCCAAATAGTCTTCGAAGTCGAACTTATTGGCCCGCAACTTCTTTTCGAATTCCGCCGCTTTTTTCTGGTCGATGGCCTCTTCAGCCCGCTCGATCAGCGTCAGCACATCGCCCATGCCGAGAATGCGCGATGCCATGCGGTCCGGGTGGAAGACTTCGAGTGCATCCATCTTTTCGCCGACACCGACAAACTTGATCGGCAGCCCCGTCACGCCTTTGATGGACAGCGCCGCACCGCCGCGCGTATCGCCGTCCAGCTTGGTGAGAATAAAACCTGTGACGCCAAGAACTTCGTTGAAACCCTGGGCGACATTGACCGCTTCCTGACCTGTCATGGCATCGACCACCAGCAAAATCTCGTGCGGCGAAGTCGCGGCTTTGACCCGCTGCAGCTCCTGCATCAGCGCTTCGTCGATTTGCAGACGGCCAGCCGTGTCCAGAATGACGACATCGTAGCCTTTGCGGTCGGCTTCAGCGACACCCTCACGGGCGATCTGTTCCGGTTTAGCGCCGTCCAGCGTAAAGACCGGCGTCTTGACCTGTTCACCGACCACCTGCAACTGCTTAATCGCTGCCGGGCGGTAAATGTCTGCCGCAACAAGTATCGGGTTCCGACCCTGCTTGCGAAGCATCTGTGCCAGCTTGCCGGCATGGGTCGTTTTACCTGCCCCCTGCAAACCACAAAGCATAATCACAGTCGGCGACTTCGGCGAGAATGTCAGGGGAGCCTGTTCACCGCCCAGAAGTCCGGTTAGTTCTTCAT
Organism: Janthinobacterium lividum; assembly: GCA_050954545.1. Lineage (GTDB taxonomy): Bacteria > Armatimonadota > Armatimonadia > Armatimonadales > Capsulimonadaceae > JANXMY01. The sequence goes on from JBPBQB010000296.1 coordinate 18,039, forward strand.
CGACGATCTTGATGACCTGCTGGGCGGGATGCAGGCCTTCCATGACTTCGACGCCGATGGCACGCTCACGAACACGGCTCGTGAAATCTTTGACGACCTTAAAGTTGACGTCGGCTTCCAGCAGGCCTAAGCGCACCTCGCGCATGGCTTCTGCAACATCAGCTTCGGTCAGCGGCCCTTTTGCACGGAGGCGCTTGAAGACATCCTGTAATTTGTCGGCGAGACTCTCAAACATAGATCAGCCAAATAGATTCGGTGTGCCGCGGGAATGTGAGGACAAAAGTAAACAACTATAGTCGATTGCACAGACGCGAGAGGGAGTATACTTCCTGGCAGGCGTAAAAGTCAAGTAAAACTCGTAAAACGACTAGAGAAACCCGACCAATCTGGCAATAATGATGGCAGACCGGTTTACGAAACTTTTGCTGTCGAACAGCATTCTTCGCAAAAACGGGTATAGAAACATTATCGGTGCATCCGAAGAAGAATGCCCGGAACAGAAAAGGATCACCCTAATGAATCGAGCACGAACCGGCGCTTCCAGTAAAACTCTGCTGCCGGTGGAAAGACGACATTCGACCAAGGTTTCGCAGAAGAACGTCAAGCTCTGCGAACTCTGCGGAACCCTCAACCTTGAGTCCAACAAAGAGTGCTGGACTTGCCGCTGGTACGGCAGCTTCAGCCGGGACGAACAGGTGATTTCCCTGGCCTGGCAGCGTCTTGAAACTCTGTTTGAAGAAGTCCGTGCGGAACATGTAACGGCACGCCGATCCCTGAGTGTAGGGGACTTCGGCGCAGCACGTCCTGTTTCCCTGCGGCATAGAATATTTTCCAATATTGCTGCTTGGTGGCAGCGCTTCCAGGATCAGCGCGATCTGCGGATGGCACAGCGGGAAGCCCGTTTGCATTCTCGAATGCCGACGCCGCCGGATCAGCTTGGAGTCTGATCACGTCTTGACGATCTGAAGCCAGTCGTGAAATAGGAAATACATCCGGTCGATCAGCAGCGCCATTCGGGTCATAATGGTCGAGCCAAAGATCGCTCCGAACGAGAACATCAACACCCACCGCCCCATCTGGGCCGTTCCGCGAACGGCCCTATTTCTTTGTTCGAACGCAAACAAAAAGTAGACGAGAACGCAGACCAGAATTGCCAGAAACAGTGCGTCATTCAGCACAAACGAGAACTGGTGAAGGAACGCGTGTGGATCACCTGGGGTCGGCGGCGGCGGAATCAACGACTTCGATGGAGCGAACGATTTCGTGACCTGCGGCATAAACCTTCCGGCGAAATCCTGGAATACGGTCCCAGCAGCCAGGCCGAAGAAGATGCCGAAGATAAGTCGGCTCATCCAGGCAAACCGCTGGGTGTAAATGCCATAAAACATCAGACCGACCGGCACTGTCATTATCCAGACCCACTGCCCGTCCTGCACCATCGGGTCCCAGAACTGCGGCCTAAGTACCGTTGTCCACGTAAATTCCAGATCATAGCCTAGCGCCAGGCCCAAAAAGATATGCTCGAACAGCCGGTACAGCCGATTCTCCTTGAAAACGAGTGAGAGGATCGCAACGGTCCCGAGGGCGCTGAACAGCAAAATGGGATTGAACAAGTGATGAAGATATTGCGCCAAATTCATGACTGCCTGCCCTCCCTTCGGCTGGCCGCACGGGAAGCGTAAAAACCGACATTGCCAATAATAATCAGCAGAATGATCAGTCCGTAAACCAGCGAAAGCGTCCCGGCAGCCCGAGTTCCAAAGCTATGTGTTTTCAGCAGACCCTCGTAGTCTCCCGCGCCTTTGATCCCGGTCAGCATTCCGGCTATCTGCCCCGTATCAATGTAGGGATAGTAGGTTGGAGCCATGACTGCGGTCGGGGCAAACAGGAATGGCGGCGTGTTGTTCTGCTCAAATAGACCTAGCCATACATCAGCGCTGGCAGTCGGCGTTACTTCAACCACTGCTCCAACATCCGCTCGTGACTTGATCCCCTTCATCACAGGGAAATCCGTGACGGGAGTGCCTTTGTAATCTTTTTTAATCGTGCCGGGAATATCGACGACTAAGCTCTTGACAGTCGGGACGAAAACACTCGCTGGACGATAACCCCAGTTGATGTAGTCGCGTCCATACACATAGCTGTACTTCTTTGCCAGCGGCGCGACCACCAGAGTTTGCATCACCGTATTGTTTTGCGTGTCGAACGACAGAATGGCAAAATGCATATGACGTTTCATCAGATGGGTGACTACTGCTTCTGCCTGCCACTGGTTTTCTCCGCGTGTGCTGGGCGACCACTGACCGTCTACAATCACGATCTTTTGTGGAGACTCTTTAGCAACCCGCTCAATCGTATTGTAAAAATCTGTGGATTGCTTGCTCGGGTAGGTTGGTAAAGTCAGATTGGGCACAAAGAGAGGGATCAGGATGACAGCGATCAAAATAGCGTAAATAATGCGCCGGTCAATGTTTTGCAGTCGTTCCCAGATATTGGTATTCATAGCTCTTTATCAAAATATGCGCCGCGTTCCAGGCTAAGCCAGTACCGCAGAGATGTTGCTAAAAGTCCAAGCGTCAGACCGAACAAAATGCCGCGCTGGGCTGCTGTGTTGACTTCCATAAGCAGCCACTGAGCGATGTTTTCAATGCGGAAGTTTGCCCACGGGTTTTCGGAGCCGTCAGCCAAAGTGATAGGAATAGTATGCGTGAACCAGGTACCAAACGACACGGAGCCCAGCATGACAATCAGGGCGGCCACCATCAGCAGCGTGGCTTCCAATGACCGGATTCGGAAAGCGCGGTATGCGGCGGAGGCAATGTAAAAAGCAATAATGGAAAAAGTGGCTGAGGTCAGGTTGGTTAAACCGCCAGTGAACAGAAACTGAAACATTCCATGTGCATTCTGCGCTGCCCACAGGCCTGGTACACGCGGGATGACATTAATGGCAGGTCTGTACTCATTCATTAATCCAAAAAGTGTCATAGCCACAAATGACACCAGCAGGACCACGCTGAACCCCCAGCCGGAACGCTGCCGGGAGATGTTGCGGCTATGTAGCTGAACAAGAGACACGACACCAAGGCCGATTGCAAACGAACCCACAACGGCGGAGATATTGGCGACCAGTGGCTGAAACGGAGTCAGGGGATTAGAGTTAGTAACTGCGCTGGTCGGCCAGAAGAATTCAGTAACGAAGTACAAACCGCCCAGAAACGTGAAGATTGCAATAACAGTCTTACGTGAACGCCGAGGCGCTGCCTGTAGCGCGGCCAGCAGAGCGAATATAAACAGCAGGCCAAGCAAGATGTGGCCGAAAAAAGAAGCCGGGTGGAGATGCCAGGAGACTGGTGCAAAAAGTTGTTGAAAGATGTGCAAACTGCTATTTGACTTTCAGGACGTTCACTATCCAGTGGAACATAGACGCGGCAGGGCCGAAATGCGTGATCCCCGGCAAGTTCAGCAGGCTGATACTGACAACACCGATCAGGATAATCGCCAGCAGCAGGAGCTTGCAATAGTCCTGTCCGACGATGCTGCCTAGCAGGGTCGCATCACGCGACAAATAGGCGCTGGCTGCATAGAACTCGTCGCCGATAATAACGTAATCGCAAGCAGCAATAAAGAATGGAATTTGATTTGTTTCCGTCGTTCCCGCGACCTGCACCGCCCCGACCTGCTGACCGACCTCGGCGAAGATCAAAGACTCCGCGAAGAACGCCCCGAAGAGAAATTGCGCTGCGACACGCTCTCGAATCAAAATGCCGGCCACACCGGTCGCAAACGCAAACTGCTGGCCCGTTAAATAACGGACATCGCTTTCTTCAAAGAGTTCAGGCCGGCCGGCATCGGCATAAGCATCGCGCAAGGTTTCTTCGCCGACACCGGTCACGATCGGATCGATCGTTGCCATGATGGACTTGTTGCCGAACCGGGCCACGGCCCGCCCGACATAACTGAAGATAGAAAGCGCCTGAAGCGTGACAACGTCCAGGCCGCTGATACCGGGAACCATCAGCACAGGTCGTCCCATTTCCGTCGCACGCCCCACTGCTTCATCGATGGCGTTCAGGCCGGGGATGCGCCGGATATAGGGCAGCTTTCCGCGCTGAGCAGACAGGACTTTCCCAATGATGATCAAAGAAAGCAGCAGTACCAGGCCGCTGACCCACCAGTTATCACTTGCGTGCTGCATCCGTCTCCGTTTCGCTTTCGCTCAAAAGATTGGTTTCGCTCAAAAGATTGATTAAACGCTGAATGTTCTCAGGCTGCTCCAGCAATGCATGGAGCCTCTGCACCCCTTGAATGCCATCGGCAAACAATGGTGCGGCAAATGGCGAAAATGCTACAAGGCCCTGTCCGGCTACCTGCCCGAGAGGCGCAGTAGACTCAAGACACAGGATCACCGGTACTTCCAGCTTCCACTTGCGGACAATGCCGACAACTTTGCCAAGCATTTCATCGCGCTCTTCGTCGGGTAGAGGCGCACCCCAATCAAAGCTGAGCAGCCCAAACGCATTAGACACTGGCTGTTTGTTCCTGTCTTAAGCGCCGTACCGAAGCAATCACTGCCTCGCGGTTTTGGTCATCAAAGCGCAGGAAAACCCCGCGCAGCGGCTCGAACCGTGAGTTTTTCGTCGTGAGTGGGCTTAACTTGATCCCATCATCTGTCAGATACGCATGGCGGACATCAGTCCAGCGTATCTCCAGTGATGTTACCCCATGCCGAGCCGACGCCGACTGCGCTGTCAGCGTGTAGCGTACTGGAAAAACATACTCCGACACTGAAAAAAGGAGTGCCAGCACCGGCAGCAAACTCAGCCAAAATGAGTGGAACAGCCACACGCTGAGCATGAAGACCGCCAGCAGGACGACTCCTATCTGGACGGGCCGCTTGGGATCTCGGGCGCTGAGATGCACGGACCAGGAGAGAACATTCTCTTCCATTTGCAAAGACTTCAAACTTAGGGCTGCTTTAAATAAGATTTCCCATTATAACGGCCTGACACTGCATTTGTCAACCCGACGGCTGCTGGCGAAAGGTCTTGTCCTGCCTGATTTTTTCGGGTATGATAACGCCATGCCGCTCCTGGACATCCAGAATTGCACCAAACAGTTCGGCGGCCTCACCGCCGTTCATGGTTTCACGCTGTCTCTGGAATCCGGTGAGCTTGTGGGTTTGATTGGTCCAAATGGCGCGGGCAAAACGACTGCGTTTAATCTGCTGACAGGAGTCTACGCCCCGACTTCGGGTGCGATTGAGTTTGACGGCCTTTCTTTAGTCGGACGGAAACCTTATCAGATCGCCGCCTGCGGCCTTTCCCGGACCTTCCAGAATATTCGTTTATTCCCAACGCTGACCGTTCTTGATAATGTCCGCACCGCCGCGCATATGCACTACAAACCATCTCTGTGGGATGCAGTCTGGCGTGGCCCACGGTTTGCCGACGCAGAAGCAGCGACTTTGGACGAAGCCCGTGATCTGCTGAACCGTTTCGGCCTGCTGAAGTATGAGCATGAGTTCGCGAAGAATTTAGCTTATGGCGAGCAGCGTCGGCTTGAAATCGCACGGGCGCTGGCGACAAAGCCAAAGCTGCTCCTCTTGGATGAGCCGGCAGCAGGCATGAACCCACAAGAGAAAAACGACCTGATGCGTCAGATCGAAAGTCTGCGCGACGATTTCGGCCTGACCATACTGCTGATTGAGCACGACATGAAAGTCGTGATGGGTATCTGCCGCCGTATCTTAGTTCTGGATTATGGTCAAATTATTGCTCAGGGGACGCCGCGCGCGATCCGCGAAAACCCAAAAGTGATCGAGGCCTACTTAGGCGAAGCGGATGCCGCTTCGAGCGTAGCGTAAGTTGAGCACTGCGCCGCTGCTGGTTTTAGAAAATGTCCAGGTATCTTACGGTGCGATCCGTGCATTGCAGAATGTCTCTTTGGAAATTAACGCAGGCGAGATCGTGACCCTCATCGGCGCAAACGGTGCCGGGAAAAGCACGACATTACGTGCTATCTCAGGTCTGGTTCCTGCGAACCAGGGCCGCATCCTGATGGAAGGCAAAGACATTACTCTTTTGCCTGCCGACAGGATCGTGAAGCTCGGTATCGGACATTCGCCGGAAGGACGCCGGATATTCGCCAATATGTCCGTTCGGGAAAACCTGGAGCTTGGTGCCTACACGCGCAGTGACCGGGCCGGTATTCAGCAGGATTTCGACCGTGCCCTGACCCTGTTCCCGCGTCTTAAAGAGCGCATCAGCCAGAATGCAGGAACGCTCTCCGGCGGCGAACAGCAGATGCTGGCGATGGGGCGTGCGCTGATGGCCCGGCCAAAGCTTCTGCTTTTAGATGAGCCATCGCTGGGCCTGGCCCCATTTTTAGTACGTGACATCTTCCAGATTATCCGCGACATCAACGCCCAGGGCACCACTGTCCTGCTGGTCGAACAAAACGCTCACATGGCCCTTGGAGTCGCGCACCGGGGTTACGTCCTGGAAACAGGCAGCATTGTGATGGCGGACGACGCTAAAGCTCTGCTGGCAAACGACGATGTCAAGAAGGCTTATCTAGGCGAATAGTTAGGCGTTCAGAAATCGCGAGGGAGTAAACTCCACTCGCTAGCAAGTGTCGTCCTTCGGACGAAAGAAACTGAGAATTCAGCGATCTTTCGTCCAAAGGACGACCCTATCGTAGCGAGTGGAGTTTACTCCCTCGTTTCAGTACCAGACCAAAGCATGAAAAAAACGTCTCTCTACGAAACTCATCAAGCCGCCGGTGCTACTCTCGTTCCCTTCGCAGGCTGGGATATGCCGGTATCTTATGCCGGGACTGTCAGCGAAGTCGCCGCTGTCCGAACTTCCGCAGGCATTTTCGATGTCTCACACATGGGCGAGGTAACGGTGATTGGTTCGGGTGCCTTCGATTTTGTCCAGTCCGTGACGACCAACGATGTTTCCAAGTTAGTCCCCGGCAAAGCCCAGTATTCTTTGCTGCTGAACGAGGGTGGGGGCATTATTGACGATATTATTGTCTACTGCCAGGGCGAAAATGACTATCTAATCGTCTTAAATGCCGGCTGCAAAGATGTAGACTGGGCCTGGCTGCAAGCGCAGGCCGAGGGCAAACCGAATGTCATTTTGACGGACATCAGCGACCAAACTGCTTTGATTGCCGTGCAGGGGCCGGAAGCAGTGAAAATCGTAGGCTCACTTGCCGGGTATGGACATGCAGAAGAAACCAACCGCTTCCATTCCATGAAAACGGATTTGGGACCAAGACCGTGGTGGCATACTGGCAGCGCATTGGTTAAAGCGTATTCGGTAACCTTGTCACGCACGGGCTACACGGGTGAAGACGGCTTCGAGATCTTCTGTCATTGGAAGGAAGCTCCTTATATCTGGAAGATACTCACCGAAGCCGGTGCGGTTCCCGCAGGGCTGGGAGCACGCGATGTCCTACGTTTAGAAGCCGCCTATCCACTCTACGGCCATGAGCTTGACGACGTGAACAGCCCCGCCTCCTCGGGCACAGGCTGGGCTGTCAAAATGAAAAAAGGCGACTTCATTGGACGCACTGCGCTTCAAGGCAAAGTTCAGTCGCAGCAGCTTGTCGGACTTCAGATGGATGCGCGTGCTATTCCACGCGAACATTACACTGTGTATAATGCCGAAGGTCACGAGATAGGGGAGACGACGAGCGGTACCTGGTCCCCGACAGTCAAAGCAGGCATTGCGATGGCGCGGGTCGATCTTAGTGCCGCCGTTATCGGCACACCGGTTTTTGTCGATATACGTGGCCGCCAGGCCTCAGCGAAAGTCACGAAGTTACCATTTTATCGAAACGGCGTCTGAAAGAAAACGAGGTTACTCATGCCTGAGCCATCTGATTTGAAGTACGCAAAGACCCACGAATGGGCCCGAATTGAAGGAAATATCGCGACAATCGGTATCAGCCAGCATGCTCAGGAAGAGCTGGGAGATGTCGCGCTTGTCCTGCTCCCGGAAGTGGGCCGAATGGTTCAGCGCGGCGAGAAATTCGGCGAGATCGAAAGCATCAAAGCTGTTTCCGACCTGTATACTCCCGTCAGCGGTGAAGTCATCGAGGTAAATGAAGCTCTGCCAGACGCGCCGGAGAGTGTCAATGATGCTCCTTACGGGGCTGGATGGATGCTCAAAATCCAGATTACCCAGCCCGCCGATGCCGATCTGCTGCTCAGCAGCACCGAATATGACGAATTAGTTTAGGAACGCACGAATGTCTTATATCCCGAACACAGACGCAGATCGGGCCGAAATGCTGTCTGCTATCGGCCTCGAATCTTTGGACGATCTGTTCACACCGATCCCAAAGCATCTTCAGTATAATCAGGAACTCGATATTCCCGCCCGGATGGACCAGATCACGCTGGCGAAGCATCTGAACCGATTGGCCGCGAAAAATGTCCATGCTGAAGCATTCCCCTGCTTCCTCGGTGCTGGTATCTACGACCATTATGTCCCGCCGACTGTCGGTGCGATCACAGGGCGCTCCGAGTTTTATACTTCGTATACGCCGTACCAGCCGGAAGTCAGCCAGGGGATGCTTCAAAGCATCTTTGAGTTTCAGACACTGCTTTGCCAGTTGCTCGAAATGGATGTCGCGAACGCTTCCATGTATGACGGTGCGACGGCCCTGGCCGAAGCCGCTATCATGGCCGCTGAGCTGACTGGGCGCAAGCGTGTCACAGTTCTAAGCTCCGTGCATCCGACGTACCGGCAGGTGCTGGATACATATCTCAGGCATATGAGTATTGGGATCGATGTTATTTCCGACACGAATGGGCTAGGGGACTTGACTGTCACAGACGAGACTGCGGCGGTCATAGTCCAGCACCCCAACTTTTTCGGCAATCTGGAAGACATGGAGAGTCTTCAGCAAGCAGCGCACTCAAAGGGCGCACTGCTCGTCGCCTGCGTCGATCCGATCTCCCTCGGCATTTTGACACCTCCCGGCGAGTATGACGCCGACATTGTGGTCGGTGAAGGCCAGGCGCTCGGCTGCCCGATGGGCTACGGCGGTCCGCTTCTGGGCTTTTTTGCCTGCAAGACTAAGTTCATGCGGCGTCTGCCGGGCAGGATCGTCGGTCAGACACTCGACGGCGATGCCAAGCGTGCGTTTGTCATGACTTTGCGAACTCGGGAACAGGACATTCGGCGTGAACGTGCCACCAGCAACATTTGTACGAATGAAGCCCTATATGCTCTGGCCGCTTCTGTCTATCTTGCGACGATGGGAAAAAAAGGCCTAGCCCAAGCTGCTGAGCTTTGTCTCCAGAAATCGCATTACGCAACATCCGAGATCGCCAAGCTGCCTGGCTATTCTCTGGCCTTCCCAGAGGCATCTTTCTTCAAAGAGTTCGTCGTCAAGACGCCGATCAGCCCGGAGCAGATCAACGAAACGCTGATGGATCAGGGAATGATCGGCGGTCTACCGCTGAACGACCTGTATCCAGAACTTGGCAATGCCATGCTGCTCTGCGTGACTGAGCAGCGCACCAAAGAAGAGATCGACACGCTGGTTTCGGCGTTAGGAAGTATATCATGATCGATACCCCAGAGCCTTTGTTATTTGAATTGAGCCGGCCTGGACGCTTAGGCGTCGAAATGCCAACCTGCGATGTTCCTGAGCAGTCGCTGGAAGCGCTGATACCGAGTGCCGTTCGTCGTCAAGTCCTGCCTCTGCCGGAGCTTTCGGAACCCGAAGTAATTAGGCATTTCACGCATCTTTCCCAGCGAAACTATTCCACGGACTCCGGGTTCTATCCGCTCGGGTCCTGCACGATGAAGTACAACCCGAAGCTGAATGAAGAGATCGCCCGGCTGCCTGGGTTCGCTCGTGTCCATCCTGACTTGCCTGATACGTCTGTTCAGGGCACGCTTGAAGTGCTCTACACCATGCAGACCATCCTCGCTGAGATAGGCGGCATGGACACAGTCAGCCTTCAGCCTGCTGCCGGTGCACATGGAGAGCTGCTTGGCCTGATGCTGATCAAAGCCTACCATGACGACCACGAGCAGGGCCACCGGGACACCATTCTCGTGCCGGAAGCCGCCCATGGCACTAACCCGGCCTCAGCGGCTCGCTGCGGTTACAAAACGGTCACCGTCAAGTCGGATAGTCGAGGCAGAGTAGATCTGGCCCATCTCAAAACTCTGCTGAATGACCACGTTGCAGGCCTGATGCTGACAAACCCGAACACTCTTGGTCTGTTTGAAGACGACATCGCGGAAATCTGCGACTTGATCCACAAAACCGGCGGCCTCGTCTACTGCGACGGTGCGAACATGAATGCCCTGGTCGGACGTGCCCGGCCCGGCGACATGGGCTTTGACGTGATGCACTTCAACCTGCACAAGACATTTTCGTCGCCGCATGGGGGTGGGGGACCTGGTTCCGGCCCGGTCGGTATCAAGAAGATTTTGGAGCCCTACCTGCCCGTCCCGCAAGTAGTCAAAACAAACGAGGGTTACCGGCTGGATCGCAACCGGCCAAAGTCCATCGGTAAGATTCATGGCTACTACGGCTCTTTCCTCTGCATCCTGCGCTCCTATGCGTATATCATGTACTACGGCAAAGAGCGCCTCGCGCAAGTGTCCGAAAACGCGGTTCTCAATGCAAACTATATTCGAGTCCAGCTTCAGGACTCGTTTGATGTCGCCTTCAGCGAAATCTGTATGCACGAATGTGTCTTCACAGCCAAGCGACAGCAGAAGGAACATGGGATCAAAGCGCTGGACATCGCTAAGCGTCTGATGGACTTCGGCTACCATCCGCCGACTATCTATTTCCCTTTGATCGTGCCGGAAGCTCTGATGATTGAGCCGACGGAAACCGAAAGTAAAGAAACTCTCGACCAATTCATTGAAGCCATGCGCCAGATCGCGCGGGATGTTGAGGAAGACCCGGAGATCGTCAAATCCGCGCCGCATTTCACACCCGTTCGCAAGCTGGATGAGGCCACGGCAGCACGCCAGCCCTGTCTGTGCTGGACACCTCCGGTGGACTAAGATGCAGTGGAACTGGCAGATCGATACTGAGCCGGGTACTCCCGAACAGAACATGGCTGTCGACGCAGCACTTCTGGCAGGTCTGTCTGAGGAGGACAACGGGTACGCCGCTATTCGTGTCTACTCTTGGGACAGACCTTCGGTCAGCATTGGTCGCCTGCAAAACGAAGATTCGGTTCGAGAACTTTATCCAGATTTTCCGATTGTTCGAAGACCGACCGGTGGCCGGGCCGTTCTCCACGGGGATGACCTGACGATTTCTGTCGCGTTGCGCCTTGACCGCCTGCCGACAGATTGCCGCACGGTCTTGACATCGCATCAACTGATCATGGATGGTGTGAAAGTCGCTCTCGAAAAATTGGGGCTGGACATTTGCTTCGGAGGCTACGCGATTGGGAGCCAAAGGAGCCTCATCAACTGTTTTGAGCTTGCGGCGTCGTGTGACCTCGTAGATAGCCACACCGGGAAAAAGCTGGTTGGGAGTGCCCAGCGCCGCGAAGGGCCTGCACTCCTTCAGCAAATATCTCTACCTCTGCGCATTGTTCCTGACAAAAAGGCGTTTCTGGTGCATCTGAAAAGCGCTTATCAAAGTACTTTTGCCATTCGGGAATGGTGTGACGTTTTCACATGATAGGTTGACAGCAAATTACGGTATAATAGATTAGCTGTGAAGAGAACGAGGGACAACCGCCATGGCGCGCAAAATACTGACCTGCGACGATGAAAAACATATCGTGCGCTTGATCCAGGTTAATCTGGAACGGCAGGGTTACGAGGTAATCACTGCATTTAACGGGGCGGAGTGTCTTGAGAAGGTTAAAGAAGATCGCCCGGACCTGATTGTTCTGGATGTTATGATGCCGGAAATGACCGGCTTTGAAGTCCTGGACATACTGAAAAAGGACCCGGAAACGGAAAGCATTCCTGTTATCATGCTGACGGCTCGGGCTCAGGACTCCGATGTGCTGCGCGGCTGGCAATCGGGTGTCGAGTGCTATTTGACAAAGCCCTTCAATCCAATGGAATTGATTGCGTTTGTGAAGCGTATTTTCTCTATGGAAGATGGAATCGCTGATGAGAAACGGTATACACTTTAATAAGCTGACCCTGGTGGATAACAGTGCTGATAAAGTTGATGACGCCGCCGTCTATTATCCTTATCAGCCAGGCGCTGAACCTATCACGCTTGATGATGCTCACCAGGCAAAAACTACACTTTTGATTTTTGTCGCCGTGAGCATCGCTTGCACTGCCGCGGCTGTCGCCACTGGCAGCTATGCAGTCTGGCTATCACGTCAGCAGGCAGCGCACCGGACGCTGACAGATGTCAATGACATTCTGCGGTCCTGCCAAACTAGAATGCATCAATTGGAATCCGACTTGCAGCGCCTGCCAAATCGCCTGGCATAAGCCAAAGTAATTGGAAGTTCATTAGTAAGCCGCCTGTAACAAAACCGTTACGAGCGGCTCTTCTCATTTCTGCTAATTTGGTTCCGATAATAGTGATTATGCAGTATTCGGTTACTAAAACGCTATTCAGTATCCATTTCAGCCTCAATGATCCGCACGTTCAGAATGCCGAACAAAGATGCCTGCTGACCGATTTTCTTGCCATTAAGCTTCCTCAAACTCCGATATGCCTCCTGAGCCTGCGCTCGATTGACAAACAAATCCATACGATCTCCACGTTGCAAAAAACCATCATTGTTGGGATTGTGAAGTATTTGACCGACTGGTCCTTCGCCAATCAAAGTGATTTCGCAATAACTAATAGCGCTGCCTTCCTGCTTATGGATTAGAGTGCCTCTGACCCAAATGGTGATATCTTCGCCGTCTGGGCACGTTGTCGCGAGCCACCACAGAGACCATCGAAAATTCGCTAGCTCAATAGCATCAAACTCCACAAACAAAATGTTCTCTTTCAAGTGCATCCGTACTGTACCGTTGCGCTCTTCCAGAGGCGGCTGCTTATATAAAAACTTTTCCATTATAGATATAGTATACCTTCCGTGATTCTCTAAATATGTAGGCTATATTAACTAATAAATTAATGCTAGAAAGCTATAATATAATTAAAAGACCTGGAACTCTACAGTTCCAGGCCAATAGTAGATGGCTTTTAGTGACGGAAGTGACGGCGTCCTGTAAGCACCATGGCAGCCCCATATTGGTCGGCCATGGCAGTCGATTCATCGTCTTTCTTGGAACCACCCGGCTGGATGATCGCTGTCACCCCGGCCTGCAATGCGGCCTCGGGACCGTCTGGGAATGGGAAGAAAGCATCAGAAGCTAAGACCGCGCCTTTGGCCTTTTCGCCTGCCTGAGCGACTGCCAGCCTCACGCTCTGGACACGGTTCATCTGTCCGGCACCAACACCAATGAGTTGGCGATCTTTGACTAGCACAATCGCATTGGATTTGACATGCTTTACCAGCTTCCAGGCCAGCATCAAATCTGACATTTCTTCCGGTGTTGCCTGCCGCTCTGAGACGGCTTCCGTTTCGGATCGCTTCAGCATGGCTGTGTCCTGTGTCTGCACTAATAAACCGCCGCTGACACGCTTGTAATCATACTCTGTCGCCGATGGAGCCGTCATCTCAGGCGCTTGAAGTAATATCAAGTTCTGGCACCATTGCTTCTTCGTAGTCAGGATAGTAAAGGCTTCTGGATCATAACCAGGAGCAATAATCGCTTCAAAGAATGTGTTTTTGCCGGTGATCAAATTCGCGGTCTCGGCATCAATCGTTCTGTTGACGGCAAGGATGCCGCCAAATGCGGAAATCGGATCGCCTTCACGGGCCTTTTGGAATGCTTCTGAGAGAGTACCGGCAATGGCCGCGCCACAGGGGTTTGTATGCTTGATAATCGCAGCAGCGGGAGTACTCTGATCCGCGAATTCCAATACTAGATTGTAGGCTGCATTCAGATCATAGATGTTATTGAACGACAGCTCTTTACCATGCAGCTTTGTGGCTGCTGCGATTCCGCCGGTAGAAGCCGGTTCGCGGTAGAAAGCAGCCTTCTGATGCGGGTTTTCCCCATAGCGCAGATCCTGTACTTTGGAGAACGACAGCGTCAGTAGATTCGGGAACCCCTGCCCTTCTTGAGTTTCAGTCTCCTCTGACAAAGGCTGTTCGGCCAAATATTTAGTGATAGTCGCATCGTAAGCCGCTGTGTGGGCGTAAGCCTGCACCGCCAGGCGCGAACGTGTCGCCTGAGATAACGCGCCGTCATTCTTTTGAAGCTCCGACAAGAGGGCGGGATAATCATCTGGTGAAACGACAACCGCAACCGAGACGTGGTTCTTGGCCGCCGAGCGGATCATGGAAGGTCCCCCGATGTCGATGTTCTCAATCGCTTCTTCGCGTGTGACGCCGGGTTTTGCGATTGTCTCTGCAAATGGATAAAGATTGACGACAACAAGATCAATGGGAGTAATCCCGTGAGCTGCGATTGTTTCCATATGCTCGGGTAATGAGCGGACTGCCAGAAGCGCCCCATGTACCGCCGGATGGAGTGTCTTAACCCTGCCATCGAGCATTTCCGGGAAGTGAGTGATGTCCGAAACGTTCTGGATCGGCAAACCGGCATCAGATAAAGTCTTAGCAGTCCCACCTGTCGAGATGAGTTCAATACCCAACTCGTGCAAGCCTGTGGCAAACTCCACTAAGCCGGCCTTATCCGAGACACTGAGAAGCGCTCGCTTAATTCGTACCATAATCTTTTTCCTTTCGTCGGCAGCAAAGAGGCAAAATAGAAAACGCAAAAAAGCCTGGGTACCCTGCCCCATTAAACGTGTCAAGTTCAAATGTGTTAGGTACCCAGGCGGACGGCTTTTCCAGATCAGCGCTTCCTCGGAGTTATCTCCGCAGACGCCAGTCACGCTGATCTTCTTTGTGAATCATCACATTTTTTATTTACAAATGGATTATAGCACAGAAGAAGGAATTTTGTTTTTTATGGCGAATAGTCACATACAAGTACTTTCCAAAATCTCGAAGCTTGTTTGATGCCGCAGGCATGAAAACTTCTGGCCCATCAAAGGAGATGCTCCCTGTGAACGGCAGCCTCAAAATACACACATCATTAAGCCATCCCGCCATTCCATCCAGTAATTATCTAGATGGTTCTTTGCATGCCCTGCTGGAAATCCAGCCTGATTTCAATATGTCTTCCAGCTCTCGCCCGCCCCTGAACATCGTTCTTGTGGTGGACGCTTCCGCAAGTATGCATCACTTCCAGTTGACGGAGGAAGAACGTGAATACTGGATGGGTGTTGCGATTTCACGCGACGAGCTGGAGCGCGGGGAAGCAGACGATTCGGACGCGATTTATTGGACTGGTCAGACCCTCTCGGAAATGCAGACCCTTGCCAATACACCCATGGCACTGGCCACGGAAGCCATTAAGAGTCTGCTCATGACACTGCGCCCAACGGACCAGGTTGCAGTGATCGCCTTTGCCGATCATACCCACACTGTGTTTAACCAGCAGGACTGGGCGAACTTTCCTGACGGGTGTCTGACACAAATGGACCTGCTTCAAGAGCGGCGGCTTCCGGTAGACATCGGCACCGGAACGCAAATGGCGGAAGCGCTGAGTCAAGCGCTGAAGTTTCTGAGTCAGCATCCCCTCTCGCATGGTATTAATCGTTTGATCGTGATCTCGGATGGAATTGTTCAGGATCAGGACGCGACACTGAAATCCATCGAGCAAATTGAAGCGAGTGAGTACGCAATCACAACAATCGGTGTCGGAGATGAATTTGATGAAGAGTTTTTAATGCGTGTAGCCGATAATTCGCGTGGCGAGTACTACTATGCCGGTGACATCACGGATATTACGCAGCGTCTCTCGCAGGTCATGACGACGCTTGAAACAACAGGTGTCACAGATTTGTATATTGCCGTGCGTGGTTTGGACGGCGCAGTCGTCCAGGATATTTTCCTAGTACGGCCTGCTATGACTATGTTCGACGAAGTCCATACCGAAGATGGCTGGCTTCGGGCCCGAGTAGGTGATGTTTCAAGTGCCGCTCCTGTTGGAGTGATGGTGCAGATTGCCCCACCCCTGCTTCCTGCGGGAGAGCGGGCCATTGTTGAAACCCTGCTGACCTGGAACAGCCTGGACGAAACCTCCGTGGCGGTTCCTGGCAATGATCGGTCACTCATCACAGCCAATTTTACGGATGACTCATTCGCACTCGCAGAAACCCATCCAGAAGTTCAGGATCTTGTTGATCGATACGCCGTTTATAAGTATGAGCGTGAAGCGCAGCGTGCTCAGGACAAGGGCGACTTGGACACCGCACGGGAAAAACTTGGCGCAGCGACCCGTCAGTTGCACAAAATTGGCGAGGAAGATCTGGCTCACGAGATGGAAGGCCAGCTTGCAGAACTCGGCGATGCAATTTCCAACCCGTCACGCATCAAGCGTATCAAGGCAACCACTCGGCGTTTAGGAAGTGTGCCGCTCGTTGAAACACACGCAGAATAATTGTATCGTTTTATTATCGCACTTATTAGATTATGACTGATGTTCAGCTTGGATTGCATGCGTTCCGTGAAGGACGGATGCGGGAAGCAGCCGATCGGCTTCAATCAGCTCTTGGGGAGACTGAACTCAGTACTTCCCAAGTAGTGCGCTATGAGACGTGTGCCTACCTAGGCGCAGCACTTTATGCATTAGGATTGCCGGCAGAGGCAGTGACTGCCTTTGAGCTCGCATTTCAATTTTCACCGTCATCGGTGCCCCCGGAAGATCTGATGATGAATCTTGCTCATGCGTATTTAGCATCCGGGCGACGCGATGCAGCACGTGAAGTTCTCAGTTTTCTGCTTTCTCATGTCCCCGGCCACGTCGCAGCGACCATGCTGGCATTGCGTCTTGACAGCAGTACCTCTGAAAGCGACATTACAGGTGCCGTGCTTGGAACGTCACCAGATACAGTTCATAACTATATCCGCACTCTCAGATTTACGCAGTTGGCTTCCGGTGGTTATGACCCCGCACAGGTCCATGAAGTTCTCAGCCAGTTAGAGCGGTTTATCAACAATTTGAGCCGGCAGCAGCAGGAGGCTGAAACGAAAATTGCTCAACATGAACTCGAAATCTTGCGGTACAGAGAGATGGAAGACGCTGTCGTCGAGAACATAGTTCAGATGCAGAAGAACACCCCACCCAGCCGTGATGCCGCCGTGAAGTCGGAGCTGTCACCCATTGAGATCCTCTTTCAGCAAAAGCCCTGACCAAGCTGCTAGAACTCACCGAATAAGCGCCGGGACAGATTTGTTTGCAGTAAGTTAGACGGATCCATTTTCTGCTTCAGCGCAAAGAACTTGGCCGCTCTCTCCGCGCCGACGGCTTCCACAGCGGACACCCGGTGCATGGCGCTGTCTTTGGCGAAATAAAATCGTCCCCCTGCCTCCAGTACCATTCGGTCCATTTCAGCGGCCAGGCTGAGAATGCCGCCGATTTTCTCAGGATTGACTGCAAAATCCAGGGCTAGAGAGTAGCCATCGACGGCATGGGTCATTAGGAAGTCGTCGGGCCGATGCCGTTTGAAGACGCCAAGATAGGGAACCAGCCCATATCCTTGTGAAAGAGTGATCTGCTTAGTGAAGATCTCTTTGGCTTTCTCTTTGGGCACGAAGCTTTGGTACTGCATGAGCCCGCCAGGTTTATACGCGTTTTTCCAATTCGGGACGTAATCCAGCAAGAACGCAAATCCGGCGTGAG
This sequence comes from Janthinobacterium lividum, assembly GCA_050954545.1. Taxonomy (GTDB): domain Bacteria; phylum Armatimonadota; class Armatimonadia; order Armatimonadales; family Capsulimonadaceae; genus JANXMY01. Next base: position 35,828 of record JBPBQB010000296.1, read on the forward strand.
ATTGCTGATGAACATGGCCGTCGCCCAGCTTGACGGCGCTGAGGAACTTCGCGGCATTGATAAGGCGCATTCCCGGATCATTGACGAACGGCTTCATGAAACGCCACATCAAAGATTTTGGAAAGACGCCCATGATGCTGTCCGGCAGCTCCTGGTTTTCAACCCGCAATGTCTGCGGCGCGTTCGTGTCTTCGCCCGGCTTTAAGTAGTTCGCTTGATGCACCTGACCGCGCCCCACCCCCTCCCCTTCTCCAAAACAATCGATCCAGCCGACGAGATAATCAGACTGCGGCAGACGCTCCTCGAAGACTTGGAACAGGTGATCGAAGTTTTTGATACCTATCGGTGTCACATTGAGCAGGCCTGAATACACTTTTTTGAGCTGCAATGTCAGCCGTGTTATGACACCCAGCATACCAAAGCCGCCGATTGCCGCATGAAATAAATCTCTGTTTTCGCTTCGGGAACAACAGAAAGTTTCGCCGGCAGGAGTCATCATCTTAAACTCTAGAATGTGATCGCCGATCGGCCCGACCTTGAAGTTGTTCTTGCCATGGATGTTCATAGCAGCCGCCCCGCCGAGTGTCGGAAACATGGTGCCTGAAACGACGTTAGGCCACCAGCCATCTTCGATGGTGTACTGCCAGAGCTGCTGGATCGTGACCCCAGGCTCGACGCTGATAATGCCCGTCTGAGGGTTCCAGGCTAGAATACGCCGCATCCGGGTCAGATCCAGGAGAATACCTTCGGCATTCAGTGAGGCATCGCCATAAGATCGGCCCGCGCCACGCATACCGATGGAACGCCCTGAACGCCGCGCTTCGTCAAAAACAGCGCAGATGCCGTCGGTATTGATCGGACGTGCGACATAACTCAGGGCAGAAGAAGTCATCCCCCACCCTTCGACACGCTCCAGTGAACTCTCGGAAATCAACGATTTGTCGGTTATATGTTGAGCCATTTGAATATCGGTGCAGGAATAGCGCGAATGACTGCCATGATTGGCTTCCATTTCGCAGGGACATAGGCGACACGGACTTTGTCTTTTGCTGCCAGCAATATCTCAGCAGCAGCCTGTTCGGCAGAGATCATGCCCGGCATTTTCAAGCCTTCCGTCATCGGAGTCTTGACTGGGCCAGGCTTGATCGTCACTACAAAAGCGCCTTTATGCTCGATCCGATTTCGCAAAGATTCCAAATAAGCGTTGAACGCTGCTTTGGTCGCTCCGTAGATCGGATTGCCGCGACGGCCACGGTCTCCGGCAACACTGGAGATCCCGACGATAGTCCCTGTCTTCGCTTTCTCGAAGCGTGGAGCCGCTTCATTCAGCCAGGCAGCGGCTCCTGTGAAGTTTGCAGCAATGATCTCCGCATCTTTGATCGTGTTGTATTCGTCAGGACCGACCGCCGGCATGATGCCGGCGGCGTAAATAATTAAGTCAAGCCCGCCCAAATCTTGGGTGATTTGGGCGAACAGTGCTGGAACGCTCTGATAATCCGTGACATCGTGTACGTAATACCGGGGCTGCGCTGACCCCGGCAAAGCTGCCAGTTCCTCCGTCAAAGCACGTAGCTTCTCCTGACGCCGAGCGACCAGCGCGACAGCGCAGCCATCAGCTACGAGGGCACGGGCCAGCGCTTCTCCAATTCCAGATGATGCCCCGACGATAATCGCGCGTTTCCAGTGAGGCATGATTAAACGCGCCTCGCAGCCCAGAGAACGCCGTTGTGCAGGATTTGACGAACGTTGGGATCGTAGTAGGTCGGGAAAGCCTCATGACCAGGGCGGAAGTAGAACACGCGACCTGCTCCCTCGCCCTGATTTACCCCGTTGCCGGGACCACTGGTGAAGCTGGGGTCGATCCCATCACCGACAGTCACAACAAAGCTTGGAAAGTATTCGCCCCCAAGCGGGAAATAAGACTGGAAGATCAGCACTTTGGGTGACGGAATGCCAAACGGCGCCCCGTACATTTCCTCTGCCGGAAGCGAAAAATCGCTGACGCCCTGCGCGATCGGATGCTTCGGCGCACAGACAGTGATCTCCTCGGTGTCCGGTGGATTCTCAGATTCTCGCCAGCCGCCGTACAGGTGGCCGGTGCAGTTGAGAACCTTCCCAAACGCTTTGGAATAGTGCGCGGAATGCAGCGGAATGAAGCCAAGCCCTTTGTGGACAGCCGCTTTGATCAATTCGGCTTTCTCATCGGCGACTTCGCCGTGCCGGGCATGGCCCCACCACATCAGCACGTCAATGTTCGCTAACACATCACTGGTAATACCCTGCTCGGGATCATCCAAGTTTGCGGTGGTCGCATGGATGGCACCGCCGCCTAACTCGTTCAAACCTTCAGCAATGGCACCATTGATGCTGCTGGGATAAATAGACTTGGGGGCATGAGACGGTGCTTCGTCCCATACCAGGACACGCACGGGGTTATCAAACATAGTTGCTCCTTGAGATCGCGTTCGAAAGAAGTGACGTTCGAGAAATCGTATCTATTCGCCGCCGGAACCGACACCCGGTTCGGTCATCTGGCGTGCATTCAGCAGATCGGTCAACTGGTCTAACGGCAGGATTTTTTCGGAGACGCAGAGATCGCGTACCGTCCGGCCCTCGTCGACAGCCCGTTTCGCAAGCTTTGCAGCAGCATCGTAGCCGATGACTGGGGCAAGGCTCGTGACCATGCTCATGGACCACTCGACTAAGCTTTCTGCCCGTTCTTTATTAGCAGTCAAACCCAGCACCGCTTTTTCGGTAAAAACAGAAACAGAGCTTGCCAAAAACGTGATGCTCTCCAGCACGTTCCGGGCCATGACCGGCAGCATGACATTGAGATCCAAGTTGCCGTGTGTGTTAGCGACAGTCACTGTGACAGCGTTGCCGATTACCTGAGAACACACCATCATGAGCTGTTCGCACATGACCGGGTTCACTTTGCCGGGCATGATCGACGACCCAGGCTGCACCGCAGGCAGAGACAGCTCACCAAGACCGCAGCGCGGCCCTGATGACAGCCAGCGAATATCGTTTGCGATCTTCAGCAGCGATGTCGCCACCGTAGAAAGCTGATTTGCCAGCTCGACCGCGCCGTCCTGACTACCCTGCGCCTCGAAGTGATTTTCAGCTTCCACAAACGGCAGGTCAAACCGCGACGCCAGCTTTGATGCCACCGCACTGCCGAAGCCTACCGGAGAGTTGATCCCCGTGCCGACCGCAGTCCCACCGATTGCAAGCTCAAACAAGCGCGGTTTCACCGACTCAAGCCGTGCGATGCTGAGTGATACCTGCCGCGCCCAGCCGGAGACTTCCTGGCCTAAACGAATCGGAGTGGCGTCCATTAAATGGGTGCGCCCGATTTTAACAATGTCGTCCCATTCTTCGGATTTGGCCGCCAATGCCTCCTGAAGCGCACGCAAAGCAGGAAGCAGATTAGTTTCAAGCTCGGCGGCGGCTGCAACATGAATGGCTGTCGGAATGACATCATTCGATGACTGACTTTTGTTGACATGATCATTTGGATGAACCGGCGACTTGGAACCGATCACGCCGCCTGCCATCTCGATGGCACGGTTTGAGATCACTTCATTTGTGTTCATGTTCGTCGACGTGCCGGAGCCGGTCTGGTAAATGTCTACCACAAATTGGCTGTCAAGCTTTCCAGAGATGACTTCATCGGAAGCAGCATAGATCAACGCCGCCGTATCAGAATCGAGCAGCCCCATTTCGACATTCGCTTCCGCCGCTGCCCGCTTGATCGCACCAAGCGCCTGAATAAAAGGCCGAGGAAACCGGACGCCGGAAACAGGGAAATTCGCGACCGCACGCGCTGTCTGCGCCCCGTAGTAGGCGTCTGACGGCACCTGAAACTCGCCCATCGAGTCTTTTTCTGTACGTTGATTAATCATATATTTATTTTTGGGTTTCACTGGAGAGATGGTAAGAAAGAACCGCAAGCTCTTGCAGAAATGAAACGTTACGGACCACAATCCGTTCCGGCACTTTCAGCAGAATCGGTGCAAAGTTCAGCATCACACGCACGCCCGCACTAATTGCCGTTTCAGCAACCATCTGAGCCGCAGACGCCGGAACGCAGATAATCGCCATCCGGGCCTTGATTTGAGCGTTGACCTGACGAAGCGTTGTCCCGTCCTGAATCAGAAGATTTCCCTGCGGATGGCCGATTTTTGATGGATCGTTGTCGAATGCTGCCGCGATCTGGAACTTGTGCTCGCGTAAACCCGGATACCCAATCAATGCGCTTCCAAGATTACCTGCCCCGATGACAATGATAGGCTGCATCTGGTCGATCTTTAAAATATGCGCGATGCGTGTTTGCAGCTCAATGACGTTGTACCCAACTCCGGGCTTACCGAACTCACCAAAATAAGAGAGATCTTTGCGGAACTGGGCCGCATTGATCCCCGTCTGTTTTTCCACGTCTGTCGAGGAGATAGTCTCGACATGCGTCGCTTCCAGATCGATCAAATAGCGCAGATAGGTTGCGAGACGCTCAAGTGTCGGGATGGGAACCTTGGGAGTGCTGCTGCTGTTCACGGATAATTTCTTTTCCAAGGAAGTGTTTGTGAATTTCCTCACAGTCATTATACTGCGGACAGATTACAGCGTCAACCCCCGATATCTGCTGTCGTAGACCACCAGACATTTGTAAAGACTGCCTCTGCCTGTACGTCCGTAACCCCGCTTCCGGCCGCCGCAAGTGGAAGAAGCGTTTCTCGGGAGGTATCCCCGACAAACGCTAATGTCGCAGCGGTATTTCCCGCGCTGGGAACAAGGATGCAGCGTGCCGTAAACCGATCCGCTGCCTGGCCGGAGCCTGTTGCGGTCTGAAGCACGCGAAACGCATCGTGTGCTAACTCCGCTTGGGTCATTCTACCGGCTGCCGGCAGACCGAATGTGACTGTCATGCCACTGATGCGCGGATCAACCTGAACATCATAGACCGCGATTCCCAGCGCACTCAGAACGTGTGACCCTTGCAGTGCGGTCAGCAGAGACTGTTCCGACGGATCACGAACCGAAACAGCGTCAGGATCGGTCGGGAGAACGCCGGCAAGCGGCGGGACGACTACCGGTGTAGATTTTACCACAGCCTCTCCGCCTAAGCCCAGAGTGCTGAGTGAACTGGTATGATGGACTACCGCGTAGGCACACGCGACAGCTAACACCAATCCAAGTGCCGCGACGATTGCTCCATACCGCAGCAGGATCTCGGGGTCACGTAAGGCTTCACGAAGCCGAATCTGAGAAATGAGTGATGCTGAGGTATTTTCTGAAGCTGCCGCCGCTAACCTGGCAGGTCGATTGGCTGCCTTGCTTGCCTGCACTTCGTCGCGCCGCGACAATCGGCCGAGTTTCAGGCGGTCGGCAGGGCTGTTCGGATTGACATCCAGGGCCATGCGGTACCACTGAGCGGCGTCGTCAAGACGTCCCTGGTTCTCATAAATGTCGCCAAGAAGGCTGTTTGCCGAAGAGCTGTCCGGGGCGAGGCGTAACGCCGCCATGCATTTCTGAGCGGCTTCTTCCCAGTGGCCGCGCATTCGGAGCAGATTCGCCTGTGCCAGCAGAGCATAGGCTTCTCGTGGAAGAACCGCTTCGTCATTCGCCTGCTCAGGCTCGGTGACATCACTTTCCAGTTGATCCAAATCCACCTTCTCCACGCTGTTTTTCCGGCAGCGTTAACATACTCGACCAGATAACCTGCATCACTGGGGCGATTACCAACTGAGCAATTCGGTCACCCCGCTGGATAGTCACTGGCTCCTGGCCCAGATTGATCAAAATCACTTTGATCGTGCCCCGATAGTCCGAATCGATTGTCCCTGGGGAATTCAAAAGAGTCAGACCGTGACGCCACGCCAGGCCGCTTCGTGGGCGCACCTGTCCTTCATAACCATCCGGCAAAGCGACCCGTATTCCTGTCGACACTAGGGCTCGCATACCGGGATCGAGAGTCAAATCAGCATCAACCGCCGCGCACAGATCCAAGCCGGCCGATCCTTCCGTGGCATAGGACGGCAGCGGCAAATCTTGTGCATCTGTGTCACGCTGAATAGGAATGATCATAAACTTCAGGAGGCAGCGTGTTGATCGACGTGACGGATCGGCAGAACTACGGTGAAGGTCGTTCCTTTGCCCAGCTCACTTTCAGGCGTTACTGTTCCCTGATGCCCTTCCACAAGCGCTTTTACAAGGGCTAGACCGATACCGGTCCCACCGATCTCCCGGTTATCGCGGTTATCGACACGGTAGAAGTTCTCAAAGATTTTAGACAGATGCTCCCGAGAAATTCCCATGCCCTCATCTGAGATTCGGAGGATTACAGATGAGGGCCGATGGCCCTGCCCATCGGCAACAGACCCGGATACGCGTACCATACCGCCATGCGGCGAATATTTGATGGCGTTATTAACCAGGTTTGTCAATATCTGGTCGATCTTATCCAAATCCGCATCGATCAGTGGAAAATCTGCAGGAAACTCAAATTCGAGAATATGGTTCTTGGCATAAGATCGCTGCGCGGCTAGCACTCTCTCCGTCACAGCCACGACATCGACTTGCTGCCAATTGAGCTGCATCGCGCTTCCCTGCTCGATCCGCGAAATATCCAGCAAATCTTCGATCAAGCGTTTCAGGCGGTCACACTCAGAGTCGATGATTCCATAAAACTCACGGCGCGTGGCTTCGTCGAAATAGCCTTCTTCATCGGTGAGCAGGGTTGAAATAAAACCTTTGATGCTCGTAAGCGGTGTTCTCAGCTCATGCGAGACAGTCGAGATAAAAGCAGTCTTCATCTGCTCGACACCACGAATCTCCGTGATGTCGTTGAAGATCGCGACAATCCCCGCCGGTGCGTCATCATCGTCTCGAACCGTCGCACACTGCACCTGGTAAATACGCTCTTGGAACTGCGCTTCCGGCGCAACATCAGCAATCGCAAACGACACTTCATCCGCGACTTCGGCGTGGCCGGAGCTGAGAGCACGTGCCAGAATAGCGCGGACACGCGCATCCGCGATAGCCCGCTCGAATGGAACATCGATCACGGGTGAATTGGGAGAAATGCCGAGTATGGCACGGGCAGAGGGATTGATCTGGACCAGACGGCCATTGTTGCCGACCATGAGGAGTCCTGCATAGAGGCTGTCGATGGTGTGCAGCAGCTCCTGCTTTTCCTGAACGACTTCCCGGTACATCTGCGCGGAGGCGATGACCGCCGCACCCTGCCGGGCAAGCTGCTCCAGAAGCCGGACATCTTCGTCAGCAAAAACCCCGCCGTACTTTTTATTGAAGACATGCAGCACGCCGACTGTCGTCCGGTCCAAAACACGGTTGTCCTCATCCCGTTTTTCGACAATCAGCGGGACAGACACGGCGTTGTGAATGCCGAACCGTGCCAAGCCTTCAGCCGCCGCCCGTGGGTCACGGACAGCATCAAACGTGATTGAGGAAGTCGTAGTTCGGAAGACTTCGTTCGAAACGCCGTCTTCCGCCACAGGCCTCTCCATGGAAAGTAGCTCTTCCCGAGTGAAACCGAGTGCGGGGGGGGCGGCATAAAGCAGTGACGCATTGACATCATGCAGTAAAAAGACACACTTTTCTGCCTGAAGTATCTTGCCGATCCGGTCTACCAGACGCTTCAAGATATGCTCAAACTCGCCAGGAGACGGCATCGGCATTGCCGGAGGCGGTGAAAAGGACTTGCCCCTGTCATCGGCGGGACTTGGCTGAGACAGCGTATTCTGCGACATCGTGGGCAGCGAACCTCACCGGAATTATAGCACGGCGTTCACCGGCGCGTCAATGCCTGAGCAAAGCTAAGAAGTGTACCAAAAGTTTTTGCGGAAGCATAAATCCGCTTTAACCTGCGAAGGCAGGTTTTGCAAACTTGTTGCCATGACTTCAGTCGCACATCTGCATGAATTTACGCGATACCACTTCGGAACTGCTGTTACGAGGCTTCAGAGCCGTGGAATTGAAGTCTGCTTCTTTGTCCATGAAGATGGACATTAGGCGTCTGCGCCCCACAGCGTAGGATTTTAATCCCACACCCCTCGAATTGCGTAACAGCAGTTAGGAAATTCTGACGCCATCAGGCATTCGGTGGTCTGCCGACATCCCGCGCGTCAGGTCGGCGGCCAGAAGCGGGCGCTGAAGCATCAGACCGTGTGATTCCAGCAAGTCAGCAGTGGCACCATCAGGGAAAAAGCGGAACCGAAACGTATGCGGCCCTTGATCGGACAAGATAGCACGGTCAAATGGGCCGGGATAAGGATCATGGTAAGCCAGGGGCACTGCGCGAAGCAAAGTAAACCGGGCATACTCAGGCGTCGCATCCAGGGCAAACACGTCCGGGCAGACGACCCCTAGACCGCTCTCGGGAAAGAGTGTCCAATCTCGCAATGGTGCTTCCTGACCGCTGTTGGGCCGAACCAGACTCCCCCCGAGAATGCCGTCGACCCGATCACTGGGTGCGCCTGGAAGCGGAAGCGTCAGCTTCAGTATCTTAGCGGATGCACGCCAATTTATGTCCAGTATCAGCTCCGCATACGGCTCACTCGCATACACGCGCCATTCGGCACGCAGAAGGCTTTCGCCGATGCGTCCTGACCGCACCAGTGACGCCATCAATGGACCCTGATCTAAAATCTGAGGCGCATCCCATTCGGCAAGGGCGACAGGTTCGGAACCGTAACGATCAATTCCATGCGACCAGGTATCAGTGTGGTCTTCAATCAGCTCCAGCCGCAGACCGGGCAGCGCTGCCGGCCCATCAGGCCCGCAGGAAATGTGGGCATCGTTAGCGATGAAGCCGTTTTCTGAAACCGTAACACGGGCAGGGATTGCTGCGGGAGCGTCGCCTGCACAGATTCTCACGACCCTAATCTCCCCAGGCGCGAGTGTCAGCCGCAGCAATAGACGCGTTGCCCCCGATCCCCCGCCGACGGTAAACATTGCCTCCGAGGGCAGCGTTTGCCAGGGCACCGCAGTACCGGTCTCGTCTAAAAGAACCGTGTCTGGCTGCCATGTTTTCCAGTCCAGCCAGGGCTCGAACTCTGTCCAGCCGTCCCAGGATGCATCAGACGCATTGGCAAAGACCATGCGCTGGGCGGCATCGTCAGGGAGTGCATTGAGACGGCGGCGCAGGCCATATTGCAGGGCTTCGTCGGCTGCGGCCCAGGCACCTCCCAGCTCGGCTTCTACTTGAGCATACGCAGAGGGCAGGCAGGTTCCGCCCAGCGTATCATGGAACTGGTGAAAGCAAACACGTTTCCAGGCATCTTCAAGACCTGGGAACGGGGCGAAGACTTCCGCCTGACGCAGCCGGTGCTCGCCGCGCCGAACGCCAAGCTTGACCGGTCGGTAAACGCTGTAACAGCCAATGGCATGCATCTGAAGTTCACCTGTCACAAGCGGCAGAGTTGGAATTTGATCGGCAATCGCGGCGAAAAATCGGGTCGGGGTAGAAAAAATAAGGTGAATGTCACTGCCTTCCTCCCGCAGTTCCTGTTCCAATTTGTAGCACCATGCAATCAGGGTCTCGGTCGGGCCGCCCCCATGATCGCCTAAGCCTACAAAGCACATGGTGTGGTCGATGCCGGGAGGCAGCTCAGTGAATGCATTGTTGACATGGTCACGCAGATTGCCGTGCGGATTGCTGCCGTAGCTTCCGGCGACACGGAACGTCGTCACCTCCGGGCCGTCTTCGTAGCCGCGCCAGCGAAAAACGCGGGCCGGCAGCGCTTTCTCATGCTCCTGGGGACGCATCATCACGTAACAGTCCTGACCCGCTTCCCGCATCAAGGCCGGCAGAGTAGCAGCATGACCGAAACTGTCGACATTGTAGGCCACATTCGGGAACTGGCCGAAAGTATTTTCGAAATAGGATTTGCCAAGCGCGATCTGCTTCTCTAAAGCCCAGCCGCTTGGTGCATTACAGTCCGGCTGGATCCACCAGCCGCCGATGATCCCCCAGCGGCCCGACTCGACATGATGCCGGATACGCGCGAACAGGTCCGGGTCCAAATGCTCCACCTGGGAGTAGACCCACGCTTCGCCCCGTGAAAAAGTCAGGTCCGGGTGTTCGTCCAGCCGGTCGCAGGCACTGCGGCAGGTCGCCAAGGCTTCGTCCAGACCACTCTGCCAGGGCCACAGCCAGATGGGGTCGATATGGGCATTAAAAATCAAATGTACTGTTTTCATAATTAAGTTACCAGCAATCGCCCGCAGTTTTCGCACGTTTGGATCTGTGCGGCTTCTTTCACCGTTTTAATCAGCGCCGACCCCATTTTCATATGGCAGCCGCCGCAGGTATCGCCCTCGATCTTTGCGATGCCGATCCCTGCCGATCTGGCACGGATGTCGTCATAACGCTTCAGCGCGGCCTTATCTTCCACAAGTATCGCTGTATCCTGCCGCTGCTGAATCAAGGCTGTCAGCTCGAGCGCCAAAGCATCGTACCGGGATCGATAAGACGCCAAGACTTCTGTCCGGTGTCCTTCGGCTGTTCGAGCCTGAGCATCGGCAACAGCGGATACTGCCTGAGCCTGCTCGACTTCCTCCATCAGCGCGAGAATGCGGCCATCGAGATCGGATTGCTGTCGCCCGAGCGCTTCGATCTCTTTTTCGATATTAGCCAGCTCTTTTGCGTTCGTGATGCTGCCTTGATAGAGCTTTTGCTGATAATTTTTGCGCTTAGTCTCGACTGTTTCCAGCTTCAACTCGCTGTCTTTCAAGTCACCGGCCAGCTTATGAAGCTCGGTGCGTTTCTGCTGCGCCTGTGTATTGGCCGTTTCTGCGGCGGCTGCCGACGACGTGCCATTGTCCAGGCCGGCCTGCGACTTTTTTGCTCTCTGTATCAGTGTGTCAATCTTCTGGACGGCATACAACGCCGCTAATGTTTCCGGGACGCTTGGCATGGAAAGTCGCTCCTTGATCCTGATTCTAGCAGAAACAAGCCGCGCTGTCAAATGAAACGCGGCAATTCAGGTACAATAATACTATGGCGAAAGCGCAAACCAAATATGTCTGCCGCCAGTGCGGCTACGAAAGCGCGAAATGGCTCGGTAAATGTCCTTCCTGCGATGAGTGGGGGACCTTGGAAGAAACTATCACGATGGCTCCGTCGAAAGCACTCGGGGCACGTTCTTCCCTTCAGCCTGCTTTTGTCGGTCAGAACAAGCCGCAGCGTCTCGGCGATGTCCCCTCCTCTGCCGAAGAGGGACGAATCCTCAGCGGCATCGGCGAGTTTGACCGGGTACTTGGCGGCGGCATCGTGCGCGGCGCACTGACCCTGATCGGCGGTGATCCAGGCATCGGCAAGAGCACTCTGCTGACCCAGGTGGCCGGACATCTCGCAATGCGTGGCGGCAAAACACTTTATGTGTCCGGCGAAGAATCGGCCACTCAGATCAAGCTGCGGGCGGAACGACTCGGCATCATCGGCGGTGAGTTGCTTCTGCATAACGAGACAGATGTCACGCAGGTGACTGCTGCCATTCAGTCGGAACGGCCTGCATTTGCGATTATCGATAGTATCCAGACCATGCAGCACCCGGAGATCGAGTCCGCAGCCGGCAGTGTATCCCAGGTTCGAGCGGCGACCGCGCATCTTGCTCAAGTCGCCAAAGGTGAAGGCATTCCTATCTTTCTCGTCGGTCATGTCACCAAAGAAGGCACGCTTGCAGGGCCGCGCGTTCTGGAACACATGGTTGATACCGTCCTGACTTTCGAGGGCGACAAGAACTATATGTACCGCGTTCTTCGTGCGGTCAAGAATCGGTTCGGCTCGACCGACGAAATCGGCCTGTTCGAGATGCACGAGGAAGGGCTAGTCGAAGTCCCTAACCCGTCGGAGATGCTGCTGGCAGAGCGCACTCAGAACACTGCCGGCTCTGCCGTGCTGGCGACAGTGGAAGGAACGCGCCCGATGCTGATCGAAGTGCAGGCTCTTGTCGCGCCGTCTTACCTGACAAACCCGCGCCGCACGGTCTCCGGGGTGGATACGAACCGAGTCAATCTCATTCTGGCAGTGCTAGAAAAACGCGTCGGCATGGGCCTTGCCAGCCAGGACGTGTTTGTCAACCTTGCCGGCGGCGTGCGTGTGGACGAGCCTGCTGCCGACCTTGCCGTGGCCGTGGCCGTGGCCTCTAATTTCCAGGAGCGGCCTGTGGACAATACCACGGTCTTCGCCGGAGAAGTCGGCCTCGGCGGCGAGATACGCGCCGTCGGCCACATCGAGCTTCGTCTGAAAGAAGCAGCTCGGATGGGCTTCAAGCAGGCCATCGTCTGTTCCCGGAACAAAGCAAGCCTCCGCCGAATGCCGGACATCCATGTCATCGGTGTCGACACTGTGCGTCAAGCACTGGATGCTGCTCTATCCCGCGCATGAAGATTTATCTTATCTGCCTGTTGCTTCTTGCCGGGCTGCCCGCAGGAACAAATGCGGCTGCCCCTGCTCTGATCGTCATTCTGCTGCCGGGAACCAGCCTGAGCGATTGGCAAAAGGCTGATGCGCCCAATCTTCATCGTCTGATGCACACAGGGGCGCTTGCCGTCATGAACACGCGCACAGCTCATCAGGCCGGGCAAACCGGGCAGGAGCAGCCCCAGGCCGCTTTGCTGACACTCGGCGCGGGGTCACGCGCCGCAGGGGATGAAGCCTCTCAAGGCTTTTCACCTGCTGAGTCACAAGTGCTAGGAATGGGAATTAGTAGCGCCGCACTCTTTGAACGGCGCACCGGACTTGCGCCTCGCTCAGACCAGTCCGTGTGTCGTGATTGGCCTTTGCTTTTGCGATCCAATCGCATCCCTGGTTACGACCTGCATTTAGGCAATTTGGCTGACACGCTGATCGAGCATGGGATTAGAATGGCAGCAGGAGGCGGAGATGAAGCCGACTGGGTCGCCACCAGCAGTCTTGGAATCCTAAGCCGAGTTGCAGAATTGAAATCTGTGCCAGGTCAGTGCTTGATCTGGGATGCCGGGCCTAACGTAACCACCGCCGATGCGGCGATAGGCGTAGCTGCCGAACAGCAAAGCCGCTTGATTGTGCTGTCACCCTATGCAAACAATCGCGATTACAAACAAAACGAGCGACTGACGCCAATTTTAATCTGGGGATCAGGCGTTGCGCCAGGACTGCTTTCTTCAGCCTCCACGCGGCGTCACGGGCTTGTGACCAATACCGACTTTGCTCCGTCCATCGCCGAATATTTCGGCATCAAGCGAACGGAATTTCGGACGCTGCCTTTTGGGTTTGCCTGGTCGGCTTTGGCATCTCCGAATAACAGCACTGATACCGAACGGCTGAACAGGCAATCGGTTCAGCAGGCACGGGGAATGCAGATACTGCCATACCTCGCTGTGACTTTGGCATTTTGGATACTTGCAGTCACTTTGCTTACCAGGCGATGTCAAATCGAGTTCTTTTGGGAAGTCGCACCTCTTGCATCGTTAATTGCCGCACTTTTTGCCGTTTCCGCTGCTTCTTTTTGGATGATATTGCCCGGCACACTCGCATTGATTTTGCTGCTGACCTGCTTCGTGCAAAAACAAACTGTGCTCACGATTCTGGCTTGCACTACGGCGGGTGCATTGATTTTTGACATGGTTTCCGGGAACCGTCTGATGCACGGCGGACTGCTGGGCTACTCGGCTATCGAGGGGGCGCGTTATTACGGCATCGGGAATGAAGCTATGGGCTTGCTTCTCGGATCGGCATTGGCAGCAGCAGCCCTGATGTGGTCACCCAGCAAACGCAGGCAATTCTTCCTGTTAAGCCTGCTGATTGGGATTGTGGTGCTGCTTGGCTCTGCCGGTGCGAAGGCAGGCGGCGTCCTGGTCTCACTAGCTGTTTTTGGGACGTTTGCGTATACTGTCACCGGACGACGCTGGACAGCGCGGACAGCCATTGTTCTTGGAACGATTGTCACTGCGGGAATGGCGGCAGCGGCGCTCACGGATACTTTTCTGTTTCCGGCACAGCATTCTCATATCGGTGACGCTGTAGAGCGTATTCTGTTTGGTGGCTCGGGGGAAGCTCTGGATATTGTTCGCCGTAAGCTGGCAGTGGAGGGTCGGTTAGCGTATCATAGCGCGTGGGCGGCTCTGCTGTGGACAGGGCTAGGCTGCTGGCGCTTATTGTGGGAGCATCAACCGGCAATCACGAAAACGACCATAGCGTTGCGTTTAGCCGGAGGCACCGGTATTGCAGCGTGTCTTTTGCTTAATGATGCCGGCGTAGTCGCTGCTGCGATTTTTGTGGTGATATTATGGAGCAGCGCCGTCATCCCAAGAAAAAACCTCGCTGCTTCAGATTTCTCCAAAACAGCGAGGCGAGTAAGTTAGCTGAACGTAAGTTTATTGACCAGGCGCTGCCGGAGCTGCAGGAGCCGCCGGTGCATTGGGCGCAGTTGGATTGGGTGCATTTGGATCTGGTGTCGCTGGTGTTGCCGGCGCAGTCGGATCCGGGGTTGCCGGGGTCGCAGGCGTTGCCGCATCTGGAGTTGCCGGTGCAGCGGGCGGTGTCGCATCCATTGGTGCCGGTGCGGCAGGCGGGGTTGTATCTGTTGCTGCGGAAGTTGCATCCGGTGGCATAAGAACCTGGTCGATGACGTGAATCACGCCATTGCTGGCCTGGATGTCAGCCTTGACTACGGTAGCATTATTGACTTTCAGACGGCCGCGCTTGCCTTTGGTCACCTGAAGAGTGCTGCCTTCAACAGTTGGAGGTGAAGTCGGTGAAGTCATCGACATGGCGTCGGCTGCCGTGACAGCCTGGGGAATCACATGGTAGGTCAGAACCTGCTTTAGCTTGGCAGGATCCGCTTCGAGCGCATCCAGAGCGCCTGCGGGCAGCTTATCGAAGGCACGGTTGTCCGGTGCAAAGACCGTAAACGGACCGGCTCCCTTCAGAGTTTCGACCAGGCCTGCGATCTGCAGTGCCTTGACCAGCGTTGTCAGGTTCTTCGCCGCCATTGCCGTATCGACGATGTCTAGAGTCGCCGAGCTGCCGCTTGGTGATGTCGATGAGGATGGTGCCATCGGCGGTGCCATCGGAGTCGGGGGTGCCATCGGAGGGGGCATAGAGCTATCCATCGGCATCATGCTGCCCTTACCGAGGGATGAAGCTGCCATGGAGAGCGTGGTGTAGTCGGCAACCTGCTGCTTCTCTTTGTCGTTTTCGTAAATATCGCTCAACTTCAGATTGTTCGCAGTCGCGATTTCCGGGAAGGTCTCGCCCCGCTCAACAGCGCTGGAGACATACTTGAATGAATATCCGGTTTTCTTGGAGATCTTGACAATTGTCGCGATCTGGTTTTCCGAAAGTCCGCGTGCCCGAGCCTGCTCAAGATCAACGCTATCAAAGTAGCGATTGTTGAGCACACCATAATCTGTTGGAAAGTTCGGTGGAACCGCAGCCGCAGCAACATCGGCGGCTGAAGGTGCAGACATCGGTGCCGAAGCTGTTGAATCTGGGGTAGACATTGGCGGAGTCGTTGTAGGCGGAGTCGCTGTAGGATCAGCCGCCTGTGCGAATGCACCGGAGGTCGAGGCCGCCAGCATGGCGGCAACGGCGCTGGCAATAGCCCAGTTGTGCATAGTGGTTCGAGTGTGCATGGGTAAAAAAGCTCCTTTTTACAGAGACCGCTCTTGAGTCCGCTGTGTTGCACTATAGCATAAACAGCAGGTCAAGTTGAGTGTCGGTCAATTTCTGTTTCGTTATACCTGAGAACTGGCAAGAACAAAACATCATGCACTCTTATTAAACAAATATTTACACTGTATATTTACCAGGCTGGATAGAAACGCGCGAGAAACCTGACTCAACATGGCCGCACGCAATTATTTAAATCGATATCTCGGAGATAATGGTACGCTCAAGCGTTCCATGCCGGGGTTTGTCCCGCGCCCGCAGCAGCAGACAGTCGCTGCGGCGATTGATGCAGCGATGGCAGTGCCCGGCGGGGTCGCCCTGATTGAGGCCGGAACCGGTGTCGGCAAGACTTTGGCCTATCTGCTTCCCGCCCTGCATCGCGCCAAACCGAATAGCCGCATCATCATCTCGACCCACACTCTGGCTTTGCAAGCACAGCTCTCAGAGAAAGACGTACCTCTGGCTCAGTCAGTTTGGAAAAAACCTATCGAGGCAGCAGTGGTCAAAGGGCGCGGAAATTATCTTTGTTTGCAGGACATGGATGCCGCCCGAAGCGATCTCTGGACCGTCGGCGATCCGCAGTTCTTGAGAATCGCCAATTGGAGCCGAACATCAGAAACCGGCGATGCCGCTGAGTTAGACTTTACTTATCCCGGCTGGGTCGAAATCCGGGCCAACGCGGATACCTGCAAGAAACAGGAATGCCGCTTCTATGACCGCTGCTTTTATTACCGAATGCGCCGAGAAGCTCAGGAAGCAGAGATACTTCTGGTCAACCACGCTCTCTTTCTTAGTGACCTTGCTGTCCGGCGAAGTGGTGAGCCGGATGCCAAGCTTCTTCCTGATTATGATTTCGTCATCTTTGATGAAGCGCACCATCTGGAAACCGCAGCGGCTGCCGCGTTCGGCATCGCTTTTTCGTCAGCGCGGCTGCCTGGTCTTATAGACAAGCTGCGTCGGACTGCCCGTGCGCTGGACATGAATTTAGACCGCCTCAAAGCCATCGAGAATAGCTCACAAGCACTGTTTGATCCGTTCCTGCACGGCGG